>JAFGTH010000202.1 GCA_016934225.1 Lentisphaerota bacterium
AAATTGGAAGGCAAGAATGCCGCAAGCACTGGCAGCAAACTGGGTATAGATAAATTCTCGCTCAGCCTCAGTGACAGCCCGAGGGAGGGCGAGCATTATTATGAGGGCGCAGGCTACGGTTACTACACCTACGCGTATTTGAACGGAGCCGTGACTGTAGAGGAAATGACCAACAGCATCGAATGGAGCGGCGAAAAGCAGTTATTGTTCACTCCGTCGGCAAATATGGCTGGAGTAAGTTTGGATGTGTACAACGATCTCTGGCTCGACTCCGAATTCGATACCGTGGACGGGACCATGCGCATCAATTCAACCATCGTCTCGAACGATTACGCTTCAATGCTCAAGGGTACGACATGGGAAGCCTCAAAGGTTATGGGCGCCGAGACCAACCACACGGAAACAGGGCTTGGCGGAAAGCGAATCGCCGTCATGCTTTACGGCGAACAGATGAACGGATCGCCGTCGTTGGATCATCTGGCCATCAACGGCAACGCCGTCCGTGTCAAGTTCGCCGGCCCATCCGACACCAACAAACTGGCGATAACTTCGGCTGGAATATTCAATGTTGACTCGGGATTTGGCGTTCCGCTGCTCTTTGCCGGCGGCGCGAGCGTTACGATCAACAACGGCACGACTGCCTGGAGCGACTGGGTAGAGTTTCCTCTGTACTGCGACAGATACGCGGATCTCGAAGGCGGAGATCATAATCATACAACCTATGCTGTCTGGTTCGATGTGGCTCCCTCGCCGCCGCCAAACAGGGATTCATGTTTGGCATGGGAATGGTATTCAACTAAAACAAATATTATGACTTATATCGGAGGATATCCGGCCGGCATTCCGACTAACAAGGTCTACGTAGTGCAGGAAGTGGAAGTGGGTTATCCAAAGCAGGCATGGTTTCAGTCCGGGTTCTTCGATACTAGAATACCCGACCCCGATTACAAATTCCTCAACTTTACCGTTACCAACCAGACCGTAAATTGCGATGTGGACGTAAGACTCGGCAACACAGATGATCGCGTAACTCAATCCGACCTTCAGTTGTGGCCGTTGACTTACTTCGAGAACGGTGTCAACAACAGCCTGGCCGGGATGAATCAGGGTCAGTATGTCAAATATGACGCTCTGTTTACCGCCACCGCCGGCGCCGTTCCGCCCCCGTATGACGAGGCGTCTCAACTGTCGCACGTCATGGTGGAATGGGAACCACCTATAGGTATCGTTGATCTGAATATGGATCTCTGTATGGGTCCGGATTTCGGTATATACAGCGCTACTGTTGACGACAAGGCATTAGCCCGAGGCATAGAAATCAACATGACAATTTTCGAGGATTCGATTATGGGAAAACGGCATCAGACTTTGGGCTCAATGAAGATTGTGCCTCTGAATACCGGAAAATAATATTTCGATCGTCATGACGGTCCGGGAAAGGAGCTCTGAACAATGAAAACACGCAAAACAGCCAACAAAGACATCTCAAATAAAAGCGGATCGGCGCTTGTTCTGGTGATCTGCTTATCGCTTATCTTGCTTCTGGCAATAGGAACAATGCTGACGATGTCGTCACAACAGGCATTTACCGTAAGCCGATATAGCCGCAGCGCAACAGCCCTTTCAATTGCAGAAGCAGGTATTGCGGATATGTTGAAAAAACTGGCTCTGGATTTCAACACGTACAAGCAGGCGGCCATAACCAATAACTTCAACGATGGTTGCTACATTGTGACATCTACGACAAACGGGCAGACTGGCGCAATTCTGCGCTCGACGGCAACATATCTTGGCGTTACTAAAAGGACAGCGGTTGAAACGCTGGGTGTGTGGCAAACAATCTGGGATACAAATATGTTCGGGACTTTTGGCATACTAAGCGAGGGCCTTGTAGACTGTAACGGACAAGGTGTTCTTAAAGGTAGTGTGTATGCCGGGGACAATATCGAAATTGCGCCAGGAACAACAGTTGAAGGTGACGCATATGCCGTTGGAGAAATCAAGGACCAGGGCGATATCCAGGGATCCGTCAATCCTGGCGCCGCACCACAGGACGTGCCGTATCTGGACGTGAATTATTACAGGAATCTGGCCCAAAATTGTGGTGGCGTGTACATTAACCACAGTCTTCTGCCCCCTAATGCCATTGACTATGATACCGGCGATCCGGCAAACATTGGCGAGGATGCCTATATTGGCAACGCACCATTGAAATTGATCTTCGTGGAAGGCGATGTCTTGATCAAGAACGGCGGAATAATAACGGGTTGCATTGCCGCCACGGGCGACATAGACATGCAAGGCGGAAATGTAATACACAACGGATTCATAGATCCGCTTTCAGGTAAACAGCTTCCCTCGCTGATGTCGTTCGGCGGTAGCGTGGAAGTGCGCGCCGGACAGGAGCTGTACGGCATGATTTATGCCGTCGGCGACGTGATGCTGAATGGAGGCGATATCGTGCATGGCGGCATAATATGTCATGGCATTGTTGATGCGCGAGCGGATTGGACGGTACATCGCGGCGGATACGAAGTGCCGCCCGGTGTTATGCCGGGAAAAGAAGGCAATGTGTACAACGTTCGGATTGGCGCCTGGCTGGAATAAATTTATCAGCCCAAAGAAAATATTCGAGACAAGATAATTGCTCCGGAAAATCAACCGGTTGAGCTGAAGAAGATTGCCAACATAAGTCCTTGCCGGATATCGCGTTTCCCCGTCAACAATGCTTTGAAGTATTGAATTCAGGGACAGTCAGAATCGCTCAAAAATGTCCACCACGCAGGTTACGGTCGCGCTGAAGTAGTTCCATGCGAAACCTCACCTTCGCCCGTGGCGAAATCGCTCCGGCGGCGCCATCTTCACAAGTTTGGGCTCGAACTTAGCCATGATTTCAACAAGATCCGCCTGCGCAGCCATAACGCGGTCAATATTCTTGTATGCCATCGGTATCTCATCCAAATCGGCCGAAAGCAATTCAACTCCCTGTTTTTCCAGATATGCGTTCATATCCTGCCTTGAGAACTGCCGCTTTGCCGCTGCGCGACTCATCTTCCTGCCCGCCCCATGCGCCGCCGAATTCAGTGATTCATCATTCCCCTTACCCCGCACAACGTATGCCGGCGTGGCCATAGAACCGGGTATAACCCCAATCGCGCCCTTACCGGCCGGAGTTGCGCCCTTACGATGCACAATAATTTTCTGCCCGTCAGCGAGTGTCTCGCGCCACGCAAAGTTGTGATGATTCTCAATGCCCAGCAGCGCGCTAACATCCAAATGACGCGCAATGGCTTCATGGATCAGTTCATGATTCGCTGCGGCATATTTGCCCATCAGCTCCATTGCCGCCCAATATTCCTGTCCTTCATGGCTCTGAAGATTCAACCATGCAAGATCGGCCATTTCGTGCGGCAAATCCGGTCTCTTTCTTTTGGCCAACTTACTGTAATAGGTCGCTACTTCAGCGCCCGTCCCCCTGCTGCCGCCGTGCGTTAACAAGGCCATGTACAGACCGGTATCAAGACCGAGATCCCGAGACCGGACCGTCAATATCCCGAACTCGCAGAAATGGTTGCCGCTTCCGCTCGATCCCAATTGATGCCAGGCTTTGTCTTTAAATTGGGATGTAACCGGGCTGACCGACCAGTCTTCATCCATCACCTTGTGCTGTTTCCGCGGCTGAAAACCGTTGCCTATTCCGAAACATGTTTCTTTTTCCAAAGCATCAATCAGTTTGTCACGTTCTTTTGTAAGTGCGTCTATCGGCATATCGAACACGGTTAATTTCATGCGGCAGGCAATATCCATTCCGACTGCGAAAGGAATAATCGCTTCCTGCGTTGCTAAAACTCCGCCAATAGGCATTCCATAGCCTGTATGCGCGTCCGGCATCAACGCGCCACGGATTGCAACGGGCAGGCGACAGGCGTTCTTCATCTGTTCGATCGCGCCCGGATCAAGGTCCGTTCCCCATTGTCGCCAAGGCGCCATGTATGTGTAATGATCCGATGTCATCTCGGCTACATACTACCATAGCCGACGGTTGTAACGACAGATAAACACGGAATATCAAGCGTTCTTTCCGTGTGATCTGTGCGCTCCATGTCTTTTTTGCGATCCCTTATAATATTCCGTCTCGCCTGTCAACCGTCCGATCCAAGGGGTACAACTTTTGCGTTTGATCTTCCATTCACACTCTGCCATGCTTTTGCCAAGACTAAACTCCTGCAAACAAAGGCAATAAAATGGCGGATAAAGAAAAACCGGAAAAGCCGCAAAATGTTGAGATTCTCAAAGACAAGGTAAGCGCCGGCGATAAAAATTTGGTGCTCGCGCGAGATGTCTTTCCCCAAGAACTGCCAGTCGTCCCTATTCGGGGCAGACCCCTTTTCCCAAAAATGACTGTCCCAATGATTATTGAGAACGAGAACCTGCGCAAGATGATTATCCAAACCGACGAAGCACATACCAAGTTCATCGGATTGGCATTAATTCGCGACGAAGGCAGTAACACGCAGGAAAATATTTCCAGCAAGGACTTGTATAATGTCGGCGTTGTTGCCGAAATATTGCAAGTTGCCCAGGTTTCTCCGGATATGCCGGCGCAAATGCTGCTTGGCTCGCTGGAACGTTTCAAAATCAAGGCAATTATTCAGGAAAATCCCCATATCATTGCCAAGGTTGATTACATGCACGAGACCGAGATGACGCACAATGATGAACTCAGGGCCTATGCCATCTCGGTGGTTAAGGCAATTAAGGAACTCATTCAGCTCAATCCGCTGCACAAAGAGGAGCTAAATTTGTTTGCGTCCAGATCAAGCCTCGCGGACCCGGGCAGACTAGCCGACTTCGCAGCAGCTCTTACGACCGCATCCGGCAAACAAATGCAGGAAATTCTGGAAACCATCAGCATACGCGCGAGGCTCAAAAAGGTTCTACATTTGCTCCAGAAAGAAATGGATATCTCCAAAATCCAGGTACAAATTACCAAGCAGATAGAAGAAAAGCTGTCCAAGCAACAACGTGAATTTTTCCTCAAGGAACAGCTAAAGGCAATTAAGAAAGAACTCGGTCTAAGCAAGGAAGGCAAAGAATCGGAAGTCGAAAAATTCACCGAGCGACTCCAGAATCTGAAACTTACGGATGAAGCGCAGGAACGCGTCAACGAGGAAATAGAAAAACTCAAGCTTATTGAACCAACTTCGCCCGAATTTAACGTGTCCCGGACATATGTAGATTGGCTCACCATCCTTCCGTGGGGCGTGTTTACAGCCGATAATTACGATATAGACAAAGCCGCCAAGATCCTTAATCGGGATCATTACGGGCTTGCCGATGTAAAAGAACGCATTTTGGAATTCCTCTCTGTCGGCATTATGAAGGGCAATATCTCCGGGTCCATTCTATGTTTCGTCGGACCGCCAGGTGTCGGAAAAACATCACTCGGCCAATCCATCGCTCGAAGCATGGGCAGGAACTTCTACAGATTCTCCGTCGGCGGAATAAGAGACGAGGCCGAGATCAAGGGGCACAGGAGAACATATATCGGAGCTCTTCCTGGTAAATTTATACAAACCATGAAAGTGTGCAAAAGTGCCAACCCTGTAATAATGCTGGATGAAATAGATAAAATCGGCGCCAGCTATCAGGGGGATCCTGCTTCAGCGTTGTTGGAAGTGCTTGATTCCGAACAGAACAAAGATTTCCTGGATCATTACCTGGACGTTCGATTTGATCTGTCCAATGTGTTCTTCATCTGCACGGCAAACCAATTGGATACTATTCCAGCCCCATTACTCGACCGCATGGAAGTAATAAAACTGGCCGGTTATATCCTTCAGGAGAAAATGGAAATAGCGCGCAGATATCTGGTCCCAAAGCAATTAAAAGCTCATGGAGTGAAACGCGAACAGGTTACAATCACAAGCGAGGCAATCAGAGATATTATAGACGGATATGCGCGTGAACCCGGTGTGCGCGGTTTGGAAAATAATATTAAAAAAACAATAAGAAAGTCGGTCAAGAAGATCGTGGAGAAGAAGGTTAAAAAAGTCCGGATCAGCAAAGCAAATATCCACGATCTCCTCGGTAAAAGGATTTTCACGGATGAAAGTCTCTACAAACAACCCACTCCGGGCGTTGTAATGGGTTTGGCCTGGACGAGCATGGGCGGAGACACTCTTTTCATTGAGGCAACAAAGGTTTTAACAGGCAAAAGCGGATTTAAACAAACAGGGCAGCTCGGCGACGTAATGATAGAATCATCCGAAATAGCCTACACATATGTTCGAGCATTGTTGAGCAACGATGAAAACGCGAGGAAATTTTTTGCTCAGAATTTCATCCATCTCCATGTGCCCGCCGGCGCAACTCGGAAAGACGGCCCATCGGCCGGTGTAACCATGGCAACCGCTTTGTATTCGCTGGTCAAAAACAAAGCCATCAAAAAGAATTTCGCTATGACCGGCGAGTTGAGTTTAACCGGACTTGTAATGCCAATAGGCGGAGTAAAAGAAAAGACGATAGCCGCCAAACGGGCGAAGGTTGTAAATCTGATTTTCCCCACTGAGAACAAGCGCGATTTTGATGACTTGCCGGCCCATGTAAAAAAGGGTCTGAAACCGAGGTTTGTAAGCAAGTTTGAACAGATTGTTAAAATTTGTTTTTAGTCCTATAAACAGTTTTTGAGTTTACAGCGGCAACCCACCCTTTGGCGCGTTGGGAAAGACAAAGAGGTTGTCGAAAGAACAAGGTTGCTGCTGGCTCAATCTCGAGATTTGGTTCAATATGCCAAAGAGGCATAAAGATATTTACTATCCGTTTCCCAGCAGTGGATTGACCGTTCTCTTTTGCCTTTCATTCGGCGCGAAATAGTCGGCTTTGGGGCCGGGCATGCTCCGCTTGATGCTGCCTTGTATCCCGGAGAAGTTGCTTGCATTTAGATTTTCGTTATTGTACAAATCTACCTATTGTCATCATGTTCATATATGTATATCAGGGAGACAAGTAGATGGCAGAAAAGAAACAGAAACCGGTACGCCGAAAGATCCATGTTGATTTGCCCGAAGACGTGCATCAACGCCTACGCGTAAAGGCCGCAATGTTAGATATGTCTATGCAGGGCTTCGTGACCGACCTGGTCAGACGAGAGGTTGCCGATATGGAACTGCCAAAAATAAAGGGGAGTAGGCGACGTGACTGAATCGCTGGCAAAATATGATGCTGATACGGTTCGTCAACAAATCTTCACAATTCGCGGCGAAAAGGTCATTCTCGACCATGACCTGGCTGCTGTCTATGGAGTCGAAACAAAGGCCCTGAATCAGGCAGTCAAAAGAAATGCAGCAAAGTTCCCAGACGATTTTATGTTTCGCCTTACAGCGCAGGAACTTACAGCTTTGAGGTCACAAATTGTGACCTCAAAACAAGAAGGTATGCGGTCACAATCTGTGACCGGTTCAGGTAAAGGCGGCAGGCGCTATCTGCCTTACGCATTCACTGAACATGGCGCGATCATGGCCGCCACGGTGCTGAACAGCCCCCGGGCCGTTCAAATGAGTGTTTTCGTTGTTCGTGCCTTTGTCCGTATGCGTGCGGCACTCACCGGCTCTCGCGAACTGGCACGCAAACTGGCCGCCTTGGAAAAGGAAGTAAAGGCAAGGCTGGACACACATGATGCGGCGATTGTCGATGTTCTTAGCCGCATTATGGATTTGATTGATCCGCCAGAACTGCCGCCAGAACCACCCAAGAAACAGATCGGATTTAGCGTCAAAGAAAAGCGCGCGAAGTACGGCACTGGTACCAAGAAGAAGGTGCCTGCTGTAAAAAGAAAATCAAAGAAGGGCTCGTGATATGCCAAGACTAACGGAACAGGAACAGCAGGAGATTATCCGCTACATTGAAGCGGACAAACCTCTGCCGGATAAATACCGGTTTCTCTTGTTCGACGAGAAGCGTGAAGTTGAACTGGTCTGGAACGGTAAGACCGGTGAGGTCTGCAACATAGTACTTCCGTTTCAGGTTATCGAACAATATCGGCAAGACCGCTCTTATGGAGGCGATCTACCTCGTTCTGGGGGGAGCGTCCCGCTGTTCGCCGGACGTTATCACGGAGAATGATTTCTATCTCAGACAGTATTTGCCGCTGGAGTCCATGCCGCCGCCGAAGGCTATGACGGGACAGATCTCCGCGAGGAGGACAGTCTATCCTGCTATTCTGATCCGTGATTATTGATGAAATGGGTTAGTATTAAGTTATAGGTTTTCCGCCAGTTCGCGAAGCGAACTGGCGGAGAGGGGGGGATTCGAACCCCCGGTACCGGCCTTAACCAGTACCGCGGTTTAGCAAACCGCTGCTTTCAACCACTCAGCCACCTCTCCACAAAGTTGTGCGCGTCAAGATAACGCGTATCACTTAACAGCTCAAGTTAAAGATGCCAATAGACGCAAAAATACACAGCCAGAATGATTAACGAACATATTCCAGATCAAAAAGTTCTCTTGCCATACCGGCAGGCCCTGGAGTAAGTTCTGTTTTTTTTACCGAACCAATCAAGGCGCAAGGAGACTCAGTATCATGACAGAAACAAAGAAAAGCCCCAACATTGTGCGTTTCGGCATTATAGGTGTCGGCGGAATGGGACAAGGGCATTGCAACGGCATTAAAGACGTTGAAGAAGCCGTCTTAACCGCAGTTTGCGACACGGATCCTGTTACAGCCGAAAAGGTCGGCACACAACATAACGTGCCGTACTTCACACATCATAAACAAATGATTGACGCCGGTCTTTGCGATGCTGTCATTGTGGCAACACCACACCCGGAACGACCCGTTCCCGCCATTGATGCAATGAAAGCCGGCTTGCACTTGATCAGCGAGAAACCACTTTCCGAGCGAGTGAGCACAGCGGATCAAATGATCGCAACCGCCAAAGAAACGGGCGTCACGTTCGCAATTATGTTCCAGCGACGAATGGAGCCGGCCGCCGCCAAAGCCATAGAACTTGTGCATAACGGCGCGATCGGAACTATAAGGCGCGCAACATTGATCTCGCCCGAATATCGAAACCAATCTTACTATGACTCCGGAGGCTGGCGCGCGACATGGAAAGGTGAAGGAGGCGGTGTAATGATGAACCAGTCGCCTCATGTTCTTGATTTGTTCGTCCAGATCGCAGGAATGCCCTCATTGGTCTATGGAAATATCGAGACCGCCTTGCACAATATTGAGGTCGAAGATGTTGCCAGCGCCATGCTCAAGTATCCTGAAGGAGGAACCGGTTTCTTCTACTGCTCCACAAATGAAGCAGGCCCCGGCCAAATGATCGAGATCTTCGGCGATAAAGGAAAACTCGTTTTACGCGACGGACAATTGAAGGTTTACGAATTCCCGGTGTCTATCCCCGAATTTACAGCCGGCGAACATGACATGTGGGACGGACCTGAATGCAAAGAGGTTCCCATTACGTTAGAAGGCAAAGCGCCGGGACACAGAGGCGTTATTAGAAACGTTGCACGGCATATTCTCTACGGAGAACCTTTGGTCAGTCCGGGAGAAGAGGGCCTTTATTCGCTAGAATTGGCAAACGCGGTAATGCTGTCTTCCTATACCAAGAAACCGGTCAGTCTGCCAATTAACCGAAAAGAATACGACGATTTCCTGCAAGAAATGCGCTCCAAGTCCACATTTGTCAAACAAGTCAAACAGATTAAGCGTAAAACCGATCCAAGGCATAAGTAAACTGCTATATGTCGAGAAGACATAAACGCCGCGTATGACAAATTGCATGCGCGGCGCATGGTTTGACGGTATGCGAGTTACGTCTTCGATTCAGCGGACCTTCTCACCATGAACTTCGATCTCAAACAACGAAAAACCCCAGGCCGGATTTATTCTCTTTAACAACCCCAATTTAATGTAACGAGCCTTTGCGCCTTTCATTTCCAGCGCATCCACGCGCTCAGGAAACCCTTCAGAAACCATGACATTCATACGACGTATGTTTTTCCAGCTTTTCCCATCGTTCGATATTGACAATGTGTATTGAAGCGCGGAGGCGGCCTCCCAATGAAGCCGCAAATTGGTTAATTTTAAGTTCTTCTTCAAATCCACTGTTACAACCTGGGGCTCGGAATATTCGCTGGACCATCTAGTCTTTAAATCGCCATCAACCAACATGCTCGGCTCGCCCTCCTCGCCTGCGCCCTGGTGTGTCGAAGAGACGGATATTCCGGCGCCTATAGCACTGTGAACAACATGGGTCGGATCATCATCTTCAATCGCTGCAACTTCAGGAATCTCCTTGACCAAATCGCGAAGCGCCTGCTCCGCTTTCTCCGATATCGGGCCGTCCGGAAGCGCATCTCCACCCGGCACGGCAACTTTCTCCGGCATGTCAGCAGAAACAGATCTTGCTTCCTCATCAGTCTTTGCAACAGGCGTCATACAATCCATATCCACAGTCACAACCGCTTTATACTTGCCGTACTTGTAAACTACATTATACTTTCGGCCCAGGGCGACGGCTGAATAAACCGTTCCAGCTGTGAGTACGATCGGGCCTGGACGTATCTTTGTCGGTATTTTTATTCTGATAATCCCATCAGGAATTTTCAGCCTGTGATCGGATGTCTCGGCCGAAACATGGCCCCATTCGTCTCTGAACGGAATCAATCCGATATGCATATCATCGTCAACCGGAACCAGAATACTGTAACCGGATTTCGTGCGACCCATACACTGGAACTCATCGCCCGGCATTGCCCAACCCAAATAGGCCTTGCAAACAACCGGAATCACAATATCACGAAGCGGAGTCAGATTTTTAACAGGCGCGTCACCTGCTCCAAATGTCATGGAACATTGCATAAGGCATAACAGAAAAGCGAAGTTTTTCATGCTAAACAGATAAAATCATACGGATCGTTTCTGATCAAGGCCTGAATGACCGAATTTTGCATTTTCGAATGCTATTTCGTCTTGGTTCTTGCGCATATACACGGTTGATTGATATCGTATTCCTGATTATAAAATCGGCTTCAGTAAATGTAACAGCTTTTAAGTAAAATTCGGTGGAAAGAATGAAAAAGGTGTTTGTTTCCGGCTGTTATGACATACTTCATGGCGGTCATATCGAATTCTTCAACCAAGCCAAGGCGCTGGGCGACTACCTCATAATATGCCTGCCTGGAGACGAATCCCTGTTCCTGCATAAAAGACGACGCCCGTTCATCCCTCTCGAACACAAGGTTCATTTAACAAGCTCGCTGAAAATGGTGGATGAGGTTGTAATCGGTAATGATCTTGAAATAGGCTTAAATTTCCGCAGCGAGTTCATGCGCATAAAACCACAAATCCTTGCGGTAACCGAGGATGACAAATTTGCTCAGGCGAAAAAGAAGCTTTGCGCTGAAGTCGGGGCGGAATATGTGCGCCTGCCCAAAAATCTCAGTTATCAACAAATATCCACAACTGAAATATTTCAGAGGCTCCATGCGCCGCCCGAAGCGCCTGTTCGAATTGATTTCGCAGGCGGATGGTTAGATGTGCCGCGATTCGCCCGACCGGACAGCTATATAATTAACTGTGCGATATCGCCACTCGTAAGCCTGTATAACTGGGGTTATGAAACCTGTTCCGGATTGGGCGGATCCGGCGCTTATGCGCTCTTGACCGCCAAAGACGGAATTAAGACGGAACTTGGCAACGATGTCGGATGGCAGGATCCGGCAATAATTCAGGAAACCGGTTTATGCGTCTGGCGATCCGGAAAATTGCCTGTTCTCGATTTCAAAACCAATCCGGACTTTTTACGCGGTAAAATGGCTATATATTGGACCGGCAAACCTCATGTAACCAGAAACCTCGCCAATCTTGCGCGCGACTATGACCTGCTAATAGAAGGAAGCAAAATCGGCCGAGTTGCCGCCCTGACTTCCGATTACAACAAGTTGTGCGAAGCCGTCCGTATTACATACAAGGTGCAGCTCAAAGAAGGCATGAAAGAGTTGCCGACCTTCGGCGAAAAAGCGAAGAAATATTGCGGCGGTGGACATGGCGGATACGCCGTGTACCTGTTCGATGAACGTCCTTACCACAAAGACCTTATACATGTAGAGCCGTACATGAAATCCTTTTTCGGCTGAACATATCCGGGCGCTTGCCCAACTTCAGTCGCTTTGATTCCAGCTAAAAATCACGGTAATTGCGGCAATTTCGTTGCCGAATTCGCCGCCTCATGATAAGCTTCAAGCAAATGGGTTCGGAAAACGCCACAAAGCAAAAGCAATGAAAACAAACAGTCATTCATTAAACAATCGAACGACATCGGCAAGCGCCGATTCCCCCGGTAGCGCGCCGGCCCGCATACTCATAGTGGACGATCATCCGATCGTGCGCCGAGCCGTCCATCATATCATTAAGAAAGAGCCTGATTTGGAATTGTCATGGGAAGCGTCCGATGCAAATGAGGCTATGCATATTCTCGAAACGGAAAAACCGGATCTAGCCATAATTGATATAAGTCTCAAAGGCCGAAGCGGACTGGATCTCATCAAAGATATGCGCGCTCAGGGACTCAAATGCCCTGTTCTTGTCCTCTCAATGCATGAAGACACTACATATGCGGAACGATCACTTCGTGCAGGCGCACAAGGTTACGTTATGAAAAACGAACCTCCCCAGATAATAATAGATGCGTTACGCAAAATTCGTACTGGAGATATCTTTGTATGTGACAGGATCGCTACGCGCCTCCTTTCCCGCTTCGTGGGACACAAACAAGACACCCAAACGACCGACCTATTGAATGTTCTCAGTGATAGAGAATTCGATGTTTTCCAACATATCGGACAAGGGCAAAGCACTCGCGAGATAGCCGCCGAATTGAATCTTAGCGTTAGTACAATCGAAACGCATAAGTCCAATATTAAGCAAAAACTCAATATTCAGACAGCATCCGCGCTCGCTAAATCTGCTGCAGAATGGCTACTCGGCAAGTAAACAAGACGTTACGGCAAAACGAAAAGCGTTTCTCGCCATGCCTAAAGTAGCGGAATCCGCTATAGCATGGCGGTAAATCACTCCAGGCTATTATAATAGCTTTACCATGATACCGGGCATGAAAAAACTGTCTTATGATTATTTGCGTAATTGACGGGGCTTTATGTGTCTTCGCGTATTTTGCTTATTGTTAGTCAAGATGCAGGCTGATTGGTTGCACGGTGAATAAAGCTATTATATTTGTGATTGAGGATGATCCTTTGGCGCAGGCAGGTATTCGTGCGTTGCTCGATGATACCCACGATCTTGCTTTCACTAAAGCCCCCGCTGAATCCGATATTGAACAGAGCCTCTGTGACGCCAAACCTGATCTTGTTCTGTTCGGTTTGCATATCACCAAGACACGAAATCAGTTTCTTCTCCGTAAAATTGCGCTGCAATTTCGAGTGCTGGTTTTTTCTGATGAAGATGAAACATTGCATGCCGAAGACACGCTTCGCGCTGGAGCGCGCGGATATATTATGAAAGAAGAATCTCCGGAGATTCTTCTTAAAGCAATCAGGACAACTCTTGCCGGCAATCTTCATCTCAGTGATAAAATGAAATCGCATTTTTTCCAACGCATTGCCGCAAACGGATCCGCATAATGCAAAAAACAAAACAAAATAAATCCGGTCACCAAAAAGCGCATCAGGTAAATGCCTGTCACGACGATCTGTATGCCATTACTGCACGTTATGAAGCCGTCTTGGCCGCAATTCCGGATATAGTCATGGAGACGGATCAAAACAAGGTCTATGTATGGGCTAACGCAGCGGGCATTGAATTTTTTGGAGATGATGTCATAGGCAAGGAGCCAGCCTATTTCTTTGTCGGCGAACAAGACACATATAATTTAGTGGACCCCCTGTTTCAAGGAAATGAGAAGGTTGTCTATGTCGAGAGCTGGCAAAGAAGAAAGGACGGACAAGAACGACTTCTCGCATGGTGGTGCCGTGTCATGAAAAATGCCAACGGCAATGTCACCGGAGTGCTCTCAACAGCCCGCGATATTACCGATCAATACCGCGCACAAATCAAACTTCGGGAATCCGAAGACCGAATCCGTAAGATCATGGAGGTGGCTCCCGATGCGTTTTATGTAACGGATATTAATGGAACGATTCTGGACGGAAATGCCGCAGCCGAGAAAATAGTCGGATATAAACGCGAAGCTCTTATCGGCAAAAACATATTTGAAGCGAATTTGTTGAGGCCGGAGGATACGACCAGGATCGAGGCCCTCATGGCCCAGGAGGCCTCCGGTAAACCCACCGGGCCGGACATTTTTGTGATTCACCGAGGCGATGGCGCCATGATCACGGTGGAGTTGCGTGGAACACCTACAATTATCAACAACGAGGAAGTGGTGGTATGTTCAATGCGCGATATTTCCGAACAAAAAAGGTTGGAACAGGATCTGTTGGATTCGAATTCGCAACTAAATGAAGCACTGAACAATTTAAGAGAGACGCAAGACCAGATGCTTCATAATGCGCGCCTTAGCGCCTTGGGACAAATGGCAGGGGGAATTGCACACGATTTTAATAATATCCTTATGCCTATCGTGGGTCTAAGCAATTATCTTTCATCTTATTCGCATGCTTTAGACAACAAGGAGGAGGCGCTTTCCATGCTGAAACAGATCGAGAGAGCAGCCAACGATGCAAGAAATATTGTTCACAATCTCAGATTGATTTACAAACCGACTGCTATAGAACCGTTCGAGCGAATAGATGCCGATGCGCTTGTGACCAGCGCACTGGACATGACAAGCCCAAAGTGGAAAGAAGAGCGTCAGGCCATAGGCAAACCCATTAACACAAAACTGGTTGCCACGGCCAATCGCACGCTCATGGGCAATGAAACAGCGCTACGGCAAGCACTTGTCAATCTCATACTCAATGCTATAGATGCTATGCCGGAATCCGGCACGTTAACCGTATCATCGCGTTCGGATAATGAACATGTTCTATTGGAAATAACAGATACCGGCATCGGAATGACGGAAGACTGCAAGATAAAATGTCTCGAACCTTTCTTCTCGGATAAAGGGGTCAAGGGCACAGGAATCGGTCTGGCAATGGTAAATATCGTTGTCAAACAGCACAATGGAACCATTGAAATTGACTCCGAATCCGGAAAAGGCACGACGGTTCGAATCCGGCTTCCTGCGGATAGTAAAAACAAACTTCCAGAGGCTAAGCCACATTTGCGCCAGTCGAAACCGGCGTCTTCGCGTCTACGCATTCTGGTTATAGACGACGAATATCTCTCTTGTAGCCTGCTCAGTCGGCTTCTCAGAATAGATTCTCATAGCGTTGAAACAGCCTCATCCGGCAAAGAAGGCATCGAGAAATTCAAAGATGACGATTTCCATTTGGTTTTCACGGACCGATCAATGCCGGATATGCACGGCGACGATGTGGCAGGAATTATCAAAAAGCTCCGCCCCGATGTTCCAATAATCATGCT
Source organism: Lentisphaerota bacterium (assembly GCA_016934225.1). Classification (GTDB taxonomy): domain Bacteria; phylum Verrucomicrobiota; class Kiritimatiellia; order UBA8416; family JAFGTH01; genus JAFGTH01. The sequence continues at coordinate 15,521 of JAFGTH010000202.1, forward strand.
TACAGGATTTGGCGACATCATGAACGAGAAGGGCGAATTACCCGTGTCTGTTGACAAGGTAGCGTGCAAGCCTGTTACCTTACAGGATTTAAGAGGCTTAATTGCTGAAACTATAAAATCGTTATAGCGTGTAGTCGTATATGAGCAATAAATGCTGACATTTTTCAAAAACATATCGCTGGAAAAGACAAGCTGGCGCAGCCGAATGATAGTCGTGTTCGCACTGACGTCCATTATCCCTTTGCTTACTCTAGCTCATTTCGTCCTGGCATATGTCATTCCGAATGCCGTTACTTCTGAAAATATTATTATAATCGGCTTCTGCAATCTCGTCATTGCAATCGGCGGCTTTTTCATTCTACGAAACATGATCATGGCTCAAACGAATATCAAAGCGTACCTGGAAAGACTGGCAACGGGCGACTTGGAAAATCAGCTCATTACTAAAAACGGACCTGATTCCGACAGTATCGCGAAATCTACAAATGCAATTGTCGGCCGCATTCGGAACGCTCACACTCAACTGGAAAAACTCGCCAACACACGTACTTCTGAGCTTGCCCAAGCGAACAAACGTCTCCAAAACGAATTAGCCGAACGCGCAAACATGGAAAAAGCGCTGAGAGAAAGCAATATGAGACTCTCAGATGCGTTGAGAGATCTTCAATACATGCAGCGCGAACTCATACAACAGGAGCGCGTCAGCGCACTTGGCCAGATGGCCAGCGGTATCGCTCATGATTTCAATAATGCACTCATGCCTATTGTCGGATTGAGCGAACTGCTGCTCGATCAATCCGACATGCTCAATGACAAAAAGGAATTGCGCGTAATACTCAACGATATTCACAGCGCAGCGGTTGACGCTAGAGACATTGTGCGTCGTCTCAAGGAATTCTACAGGAAAGATGCCGAACCAGATTTTGCGCCGGTAGATTTGAATGAAATTGTGGAAAAAACGATGTTGCTCACCAAGCCGCGCTGGCAGGAAGAAATGAAAGCGCGCGGAACGCTCGTAACCATCAGTAATAAACTTGATAAAATCCCGTTGATCAACGGACACGCCTCACAGCTTCGTGAATTGTTTACGAATCTTATTCTCAATTCCATAGATGCCATGCCCAATGGTGGCAATATTCTGGTCAAATTCTCAATCGAAACAAATTCGCTTGTCGTTGAAGTCATTGACACAGGCGAAGGCATGACATCAGAGGTCAGAAAACACTGCCTGAACCCTCTTTTCTCAACTAAAGGAACCTATGGTTCCGGCATAGGCCTGACTGTTGCAGATAATATCGTCAAGAAACACGGAGGTTCCATTGACGTTTTAAGCGAACCTGGACAAGGCACAACTGTTCGGCTTCGATTTCCTCTGCTTCTTATAAAAACTCCGGCCGGACAACCGACCGGCGACTCTTCGCAACAAGATCTACTGCATCCGCTGCGTATTCTCGTTATAGAGGATGACTCAAGATCAAGCTCGCTACTGGAGAAATACCTTTCTGCCAATAATCATGTTGCGGTGACGCAAGCAGCCGGCAAAGACGGAATTGCCTGTTTCAAATCGGACCATTTCGATGTCGTGCTGACCGATCGCGCTTTGCCTGATATGAGCGGCGATAGCGTGGCGCAATCAATCAAAGAAATCAATCCTGACACGCCGATTATCATGCTCACAGGATTCGGAGAATTGATGAAGGATAAAGGCGAGATTCCGGATTGCATTGATATACTGCTCAGCAAGCCGGTAACCTTTGACGAGTTGCATGCCGCAATCCGTGAGGTTGCAACTCGCTTGAAGAAAGAAACTAAACAACCCTAAGACAGAAGGAAATGACACCGCCATGCCCGAACACCGTAAAGTGCTTGTCGTAGATGACGACGAACTGGTACGCGCCGTGATAAACAAAGTCGCCGAACGTCATAATCTCCAGCCTGTTTGGGCAAAAAACGGCAATGAAGCAATAGGACTACTTGCCCAGAACAATCATTTCTCCGCCATTTTTCTCGATTTGCTGATGCCAAATTGCCCCGGTTGGGATGTTATCGCGTTCATCAAAGATAACGAGCAAACCAAGAATCTGCCTATTGTAATCGTTTCCGGAGCGCCTATCTCAGAAAATGAAAAAGAGCGACTTTTGACCAAGGCGACCGCTTTTGTTGATAAAGAGACTTTTAGCCTTGCGGCATTTGAAAAACTTCTGGAAACGGTACTCACCTGAATTGTAACATCTGCTCGTTCTCCCGAACAGAAAGCTATTCTTTATATTTTGCCCGATTGGCTGTAAAACAGCTTTCATTCATCCGGCAGTTCAGAAGATTTTCGATCTGATTCCAGGTTTTCTCGACTGTCGCATCGCGCCAGTCCCAAAGACGGACATCGTTTTATCCCCCGCCTGACACGAAATCGGAAAATGTTCAGGTTTCAGTGATTTGACATGTAGCACATTCTGGAATATCTTTGTGTCTTCAACGGAAATTGGGATAGTAAACACGCTCGACTATTAATATTCCTTGGCAATGTGTACTGTAGGATTGTAACACACATTGCCGAAAATAGATCGGGTGAAATCTGAAAAGAACGGACGGATTGAATGAGCCCGCAAAACCGACGGATTTGGCAACAGGGTTTGGAGAAACAAAATTATATTTCTGAAGATCATGTTTCCCTGCCAAAAATTTTTTGACCCGCATGTTTAATTGGAGAAAAAATAATGAAAATTGTAGTGACATCACTTGGCGAAACTCTTGATTCGCCCGTGGACCAGCGGTTCGGACGCACCCGCTATTTCATACTCTACGACACTGATACCGAACAATGGTCTGCTTATAACAACAAACAAAATTTGAACGCGATTCAAGGCGCCGGAATCCAATCCGGTCAGAAGGTCGGCGACTTGGGCGCGGAAATAATAATTACGGGGCATTGCGGACCAAAAGCATTTACCACTCTTGCCGCATTCGGACTTACAGTCTATACAGGCGCTTCAGGAACTGTGAAGGAGGCCATAGACGCGTTTCTGGCCAACAAACTTCAAAAGGTTTCCGGAGCGGATGTCGAAGATCACTACGGCAGCGTCTAGAAGGCTAATATTGACAGGCTGCTATCTTTTCTTGACTACTCAACAAGAGAAGGGCATGAGTGTATGCAACGAAAGGAAACCAGATATTAATGACCGAACATAGCAAATATGATTCCCGTTCCGATACGAATAGTACGGCTCATGCAGCTAAAAAAGAAGACAACGATCCAATGGAAGAACGTCGGCAACTGGCCGACCGAATGTCCAAGATTAAACGCAAGATTATCGTGATGTCCGGCAAGGGGGGTGTCGGCAAAAGCACAACCGCTGTGAATTTGGCATTCGCACTTGCAAAGAAAGGACTGTCTGTGGGTTTGCTTGATGTTGACATACACGGACCCAGTATACCTGCGCTACTCGGCCTTGAAGATCAAAAAATTGCCGGCAACGGCAAGGTGCTTTTCCCAGTGGATGCTCAAGGATTGAAAGTTATGTCTATCGGGTTTATGCTGCAAAACCGTAATGACGCCATCATCTGGCGCGGCCCAATGAAGCACGGTTTAATCAAACAGTTTCTCAAGGACGTTGAATGGGGTTCTCTCGATTATTTGATCGTTGATTCCCCGCCGGGTACAGGCGATGAGCCTCTGACCGTCTGTCAGTTAATCAACGATCCTTATGGAGCGTTGATTGTTACAACTCCTCAAAAATTGGCGCTTTTGGATGTCCGTAAATCCATTACCTTCTGCCGACAACTCAATATGCCGGTACTCGGAGTGGTGGAAAATATGAGCGGACTGGTTTGTCCTAAATGCGGAACAGTCGTGGAAGTGTTTAAGACAGAAGGCGCCCGCGCCATGGCCGATGAAATGGGCGTGCCGTTCCTCGGCGCCGTACCGTTGGATCCGGACATCGTGTCGGCTTGCGATAACGGCGTTCCATACTTGAGTACATACACAAATTCACGTTCAGCGCAGGCGTTCGAGACAATGATACGGTCAGTCATAGAACCCGACGCTCAACCCCCAAACACGATGAGGGAAAACACCATGCGAATAGCAATTCCCACTGTTGATGGAAAACTGTCAATGCACTTTGGACACTGTGAACAATTTGCGATTGTTGAGGCAAATATCGCGGCAAAAAAAATCGGGAATATTGAGTTCACGACTCCGCCTCCACATGAACCGGGCGCGCTACCGAAATGGCTGGCCGAACAACAGGCCGATATCATCATCGCCAGCGGTATGGGAACACGCGCACAAGGCCTATTTGAGGCACAAAACATCAAAGTGGTCGTGGGAGCTCCGTGTCTTGATCCGATAAGTATCGTCCAGTCTTACATGGATGGCACTTTGGAAAACGGCGCTAATGTTTGCGATCATTAAAACCTTGAAAACATAATAAAACACAGAAAGGGCGGAAAGGGACATGAATAAAAAAGATGTGGTTATCGTGGGGGGCAGCGCGGCAGGTCTCACGGCCGGAATTACTGTCCGCAGACACTATCCAAATAAAACCATCCTGCTTGTCCGAAGCGAAGAACAAGTGCTCATACCTTGCGGTATTCCATACATCTACGGCACTGTCGGCAGCCCGGAAAAGAATCTGATCCCTGATACGCTTCTGGAGAAAAACAAAATAGACCTTCTCATAGCCAACGCCACAAACATTGATACCAATGCGAAAGTACTGAAAACAGACAAAGGCGATGTAAACTATGACCGTATGATTCTTGCCACAGGCTCCATCCCTTCGGTTCGACCAATGCCCGGATTTGATATGAATGGTGTTTATCCCATTATCAAAACCGTGCCGCATCTGACAGATCTTCAGAAACAACTTAAATCAGCCAATGATGTTGTTGTTATCGGGGGTGGATTCATCGGAATCGAATTCGCCGATGAGATCAAGAAAAGCGGCGTGAAAAACGTCACCATAATCGAAATTATGTCCCATTGTCTTAATTTGGCTTACGATACCGAGTTCTGCATTGATATGGAAAAACATATTGCGGCTCGAAATATCAACATTATAACTAATGTCAAGGTAGCATGTGTAAAAGGAAACGGCAAAGTTGAGGCTGTTGAGTTAGAAAACGGGCGGGAAATACCGGCCAATGTTGTCATTCTCGGCACCGGAGCAATGCCTAATGTTAAACTCGCCGAGAGCGCGGGACTTTCTTTGGCGCCAGACGGGTCTATTGCCGTGGATCGAATGATGAAAACATCTAATAGTTCAATATTTGCATGCGGCGATTGTGCTCAAAAGGTATCATTTTTCGGAGGTGTGCCTTCCACACTAAAACTCGCTTCCATTGCGACATTTGAAGCGCGAATTGCGGGCGCCAATCTCTTTGCCATTAAAAGAGAAAATATCGGCACTGTCGGTGTATGGTCCACCGCTGTGGGCAACCTTGCCGTCGGAACCGCAGGTTTGACAGAAACAATGGCAACGAAAAACGGCTATGATATCATCAGTGTTTCCGTCGAAGGACCTAATCGCCATCCCGGCGGAATGCCTGGAAGCACGATGACACGTATGAAACTGGTTTTTGAAAAGTCTTCCGGAATATTGCTTGGCGGCCAGGTAATCGGCGATTCATCCGTGGGTGAACTCATTAATGCATTGTCGGCGTGTATTCAAAAAAGAATGGTGGCCGAGGATCTGGCAATGTTTCAAACCGGTACTCATCCGGCCTTGACAGCATCGCCTATTGTATATCCGATTGTCACCGCAGCGGAAATGGCTATAGCTAAAATGTCGAAGACGTGACGTCTTAACGCCGTCTATACGCGCCCTGTTAAAAAACTCAGAACGCCCGTAGAAGGGTTCTGTCATCCTTTTGCACTGTTGAGTTCAGGGTCAAGGCCATGATACGGAAATAGTGTTGCCTTGATTCGCCCGACGACGCGTTTGACCTCCCTGTCTATCGCCATACGCGTACCGGCATCACTAATTAATATTCTGTCTCGAAGACCGCCTGTCCATTCCGTTGTCTCCAACATAACCCCACCCATTCCAAGCCCCAGCTCTCCACCACCCTCTTCGCCGCAGAGAACACGCCAGGCAAGCGCCCAACCACGAACGGTATTCGGCACGTTATAGCCACCGCCACCAGTCATCAGAATCGGCTTCCCGATTGACATTATCATGGAGATGATATCGGCATGGACATTATTCGTCAGGTTCAGGTGCGCGAGCGGATCGCCCGCCAAACCGTCCATGCCTAATTCCAGAATTACCACATCCGGATCATACGCCTTCAACAAGGGAAATGCCGCATTTTGAAACGCATACTTGTAGGCGCCATCATAAGTCCCGACCGGCAGCGGAATATTAACGTTGTAACCCTCGCCGGCTCCATGGCCTGTTTCGCTTTCCCAGCCAGTACCCGGGAAAAGCGTCTTGCCGTTTTCATGCAACGAAATTGTTATTACATCGTTGCGATCATAAAACGCTTTCTGCACGCCATCACAATGATGTACGTCAAGGTCTATGAACGCAACACGTTTGTGGGACTGTGTCAGTATTATTGCAGCCAATACAACGTCATTCATGTAACAGAACCCACCTGCTTTTTCCGGCTCAGCATGATGAAAACCGCCGGAAGGGTTGAACGCCATAAAAGCCTCGCCGGCAAGAATCAAACGGGCGCCGGTAATGGATGCTCCGCAGGCCAACGCTACAAAATCGTACATACCCTTGAACACCGGACAATCAGGAGTGCCAAGCCCGGCTTCAAGCGATTCTACGGTCAAATTTCCGTTTTCAGCCTCGCGAATGATATTCAAATATCTGGCCGTATGGAATAATTCAAGTTCTTGCCGCACTGCCGGAACCGGCGCGCGTTCTTCAATGTCGGACCCCGTTAATGCGCCAATGGAAACAAGTTTTTTGCGTGTTAACCCTGCGCGATGCGTATTAAAAGGACAGTCCGGAGGATATCCGCCCCGATCCAGATCGGGACAATGCAGGAAATATTTCTTCCGTGTCATTATGCAAATTCCATACGGAAACTGTACGCATCATCGCCTGGTTCGCTGGTAACCCTGAACTCGCTCTTGTTAAGAACCGCCTGCATGGCTTTGTTCTCTATCAAAACTTCAGCGGTGAAACCGCCGATACCGTTTCTCTTGGCAATAACGGCAAGATGCTTTAACAGAAAAGTTCCTATTCCCTGCTTTTGCCATTCGTCCCTGACAACAAAGGCGACTTCGGCAAAGTTTGTCTTTTCGTTCAGATAATAACGACCTATAGCTACAATCTCATCCCCGTACGCTTCCGGAATAGTCGCTACAATCGCAATGTCCTTTCTGTGATCAATAAACACGAAATCCTGAATCTGTTTTCGTGGAATATGTTTGGCCCGCGACATGAACCTATAATAAATAGTCTGTTGCGACAACGCATAGAACAATTCCTTTAATCGGGGCTCGTCTGTCGGATGCATCGGGCGTATATTTAACTGGGTTCCGTCATCGAGCACGTGACTTGTTCTGAAACTCGGAGATCCCACAACAATTTTCCCCTCCACATCGGCGTAATCCGGGCTGAGGTATTTCGCCTCCACCGCTTCGCGCGTTAACTGCGCTCTGAAATCCGGATGCGCTATGGCAATGAGAGCAATTGCGCGTTCCTGTATGCTCTTGCCGTGCAAATAGGCTACTCCATACTCTGTAACAACGTAATGCACGTCGCCTCTGGTCGTAACCACTCCGGCGCCAAGACTGAGATTGGTTGTAATTCTGGAGACAGTCCCGTTTTTTGCCGTTGACGGCAGGGCAATAATTACCTTGCCGCCACGCGAACGCGCCGCGCCGCGATTAAAATCCACCTGCCCTCCTATGCCGGAATAAAACTGCGTTCCCAATGAGTCGGCGCAAATTTGTCCGGTCAAGTCAACTTCCAGCGCAACATTTATCGCAACCTGTTTGTGCTGACTGCTGATGATATACGGATCGTTCACATACTCTGTCGGATAAAATGCAAACATGGGATTATTGTCTATATAGTCGTAAAGTTTTCGGCTGCCCATGCAAAAACTGGCCACTATCTTTCCACGGTCCACAGATTTCATATTGCCGGTAATCACGCCTGATTCAATAATGTTCATGATCGCGTCCGTGAACATTTCAGTGTGTACTCCCAATTCCTTCTTATCGGCAAGGAACCGTATGACCGATTGCGGTATTGCTCCGATTCCGAATTCCACTGTTGATCCGTTTTCCACAAGCGCCGCCACATATTCTCCTATTTTGTCCAAATCTGCCGACGATTCCTGAGGCGAAATTTCAATGATATCAGCTTCCGAGGGCACCAAGAAATCAATGTCGTACACATGAATGCCGTTGCCCAGTGTGCGCGGCATTTTCGGGTTAACCTGCGCAATAACAAGGCTCGCGTTCTCCGCCGCGCTTTTCACAATATCAACCGACACTCCAAAACTGCACATACCCTGATGGTCCGGCGGCGTCACCTGTATCAACGCCACATCCAGCGGAAGTTGCCCGGAAGAGAACAACGTCGGAATATCAGATAAGAAAATAGGGGTATAGTTTCCAAGCCCTTCCTGAATCACCTCGCGCACATTCTTCGATATGAAAAAACTATTGACTCTAAAATGCTGAATAAGTTCCCGACTGGCGTAAGGAGCAGTGCCCAGAGTCAACAGATGAACGATCTCAATATCGCGAAGCTCCTTCTTCCGCGCTACTAGCGCGTTCACCAATTCTTCCGGTTGCGCACAGCCCGTACCCACAAAAACTCGCTGTCCGGCCACAATATGCCCAACAGCATCAGATAGCGAAACAATTTGATCCGCGTATTTTTCCAGCCAATTCACATCGTAGGACACTGTTGTCTTGCTCATCGCTCTTGCTCCAATTTGCCGGCAAGAGTTATTCGAGCATCGGCGGCTATCGAATCCTCGCCCGGTTTGCCGGCAATGAAAGGATTGATGTCCATCTCCAGAATTTCCGGGAAATCCGTGACCAGTTGACTTATTCTCTGCAACCCTGTCGCAACCGCATCAAAATCCACCCGCGCTTGTCCGCGCGCTCCTTTCAACAAGGCAAAAGACTTTGTGCTCTCCAGCATCTTCATGGCCTCGGCGTTGGTTATTGGCGCAATGTGAAACGCAACATCCTTCATCACTTCAACAAAGATTCCGCCCAGCCCGAACATGAGCATCGGCCCAAACTGAGGATCGCGTGTCATGCCGAGTATGATTTCCCTGCCCCGTTTGCACATCTGCTCCAAATATACACCGTTAATTCGCGCCTTCGGCATGCGTTCTTTAATTCGCATCGTCATAAGATCAAATGCGTCACGTACAGCGTCTTCCGAATCCAGATTCAGTTTAACGCCGCCAATGTCGGACTTATGAATAATGTCCGGAGATGCAATTTTCATCGCCACGGGCAAGCCGACTTTCAGCGCAATTTCTATCGCCTCATCTGCCGTAGCCGCCAAGCCGCCCAACGGCACATTAAATCCGTACGCACTCAACACTTCTTTGGCATATGCTTCACCCATTTGAAATTGCTCGGTTCGAATGTGCCTGTTGATGATCCTTCTTACGCGCCTCCTATTTACAAGGAACCGCGTAAGTATCCTTGGCGGTCGCCGCAACCATTCCGAATACTCGCTCATGGCCTTTAGAGCGGCAATTGCCCTTTCCGGAGACGGATAATCGGGCAAATTCTGAGACATGAGCGTGTCGCGACCCGTTGACACATCAAGCCCGCCCATAAACGAAACCAGTATCGGCTTTTTGTTCCTCGCGCAACCCGCAATGGCTTGTGCGGTTTCCACAGGTTTTGTCATGGCCTGCGGGGTCAATATAACCACTATGGCATCCACCGAATCGTCGCTCTGCGCCGCCTCAACAGCCATGACATACCGCTCAGGATCGGCATCACCCAATACATCAATCGGATTGCCCACGCTTGCCGCGGACGGCAACTTGCTTTTGAGCGCAGACGCCGAAGCAGTGGCCAATGTGCATACTTTCATGCCCGAAAGTTCAACAGCATCGGCAGCCATAATTCCGGGACCACCGGCATTTGTAATGATCGCCACGTTATTCCCCTTGGGCAACGGCTGCATCGCCAACGCCATGGCATAGTCGAACAACGACTCGAACGTATCCGCGCGTATGATGCCCGACCGACTAAACGCGGCGCCATAGGCCATATCAGCGCCCGCAAGACTGCCAGTATGCGATGAAGCCGCCTTGCCACCCGCCTGGGTAACACCCGACTTGAACACAACCACAGGTTTCTTAGAAGAAGCGTTCTCTGCAGCTTTCATGAATTCGTCGCCGGATCCGATGCTTTCCAGATAGCCCACAATGACTTTCGTCTTGTCGTCTTCCGCAAGCGCATTCAGAAAATCCGTCTCGGACAAATCGGCCTTGTTGCCGACACTAACAAGCTTGGCCAAACCAAGATGCCGTGACGCAGCCCAGTCCAGTATCGCAGTACAAAGAGCGCCCGATTGGGACACTACAGAAATTCCGCCCTGTAAAGGCATGTGCTTGGCAAACGAAGCGTTCATCCGATGATGCGCGTTGATCAAACCCAGACAATTCGGACCAAGCAAACGCACTCCCTTTGACAGACACATTTGCGCTATCTCGCGCTCAAGCGCCATGCCCGCATCGCCGACTTCCTTGAACCCTGCGGTAATCACCGCTATCGCTCCGGCTCCAGCCGTAATGGATGCATCAATCGCATCTCTCACAGCCGCCGTCGGAATAGCAATGACCGCAAGGTCAATCTTTTTGCCATATGATTCGAGATCCGGGTAACACTTGAGCCCACACACTTCATCAGCTGAAGGATTCACGGGTACGATACTCCCGCCAAACCCGCCGTCTTTCAAATTAGCCAATATTTCGTAACCCACCTTGCCCGGCGTTCGTGATGCGCCAATTACAGCTACAGTTTTGGGTTCCAGTAATGCCTCAAACATATTTGACGTCTTTCTCTTGTCAATTCACCGGTTCAACAATCGTAAACAACATCTTCCGGCACACGTTTTGCCGCAACCCCCAGCAGCAATCAACTATTGAATATATATCGTGCGGCATCTGCATGCAAATTCCAAAACCGGACATCATAATCACCCCGATTTCTCGGCATCCGCTCGTCTCAATTTCCGCCACAGCGTTGCCGGACTGATTCCAAGGATTTTTGTCGCCGCAGTTTTGTTGCCTCCGACCGACTCCAGAACCGCTTGAATATGATTCTTTTCCAAATCGCTTAACGTTTGCGGTTTGTCTGTAGGGCCGCCACGCCACCGGGAAGCCATATTGACAACCGAACCGGGTAAATCTTCACGCTTGATCACATGATCAGCGCACAAAATAGCCGCTCTTTCGATAACATTCTCCAATTCACGAACATTGCCCGGCCACGAATATGACAACAGAGGATCCAGGCACGATGCGTCCAGTTGAAGCTTGGGCATTTTTAATTTTCCCGCGACATTTTTCACAAACAAACGCGCCAACGGCAAAATGTCGTCAGTCCTGTCGCGCAACGGAGGCACTTCGATCTCTATCACGCCAAGCCGATAAAATAAATCCTCTCTGAATGTCCCGTTTTGAACCATATTTTTCAAATCTCTGTTCGTGGCGGCTATGACCCGAATGTCCACTTTGCGCGTCTTGCTTTCGCCTACTCGCATAATCTCGTGCTCCTGCAATACGCGAAGAAGACGAAGTTGCATACTTTGCGAAATATCACCGATCTCATCCAGGAAAATGGTCCCCTTTTGCGCCTGTTCAAAAAGGCCGACCCTGTCGTCCGTCGCCCCAGTGAACGACCCGCGTTTATGCCCGAACAATTCGCTTTCAAGAAGATTCTCCGGAAGCGCGCCGCAGTTCACTCCCACAAACGGACCGGCAGATCTTGCCGAAAGACCGTGGATATGCCTGGCCAATACCTCTTTCCCAACACCGCTTTCGCCTGTAATCAAAACGGATGCGTCATAACCCGCAACACGAATCGCCAGTTCCAACACTTTTCTGAATGCCTCGCTCTTGACCTCCACCATCCCCAGCGAAGCAATTTCCTCGCTCGCATGCATGGCCAATAAATTCTCCGTCGGCGTCTGTCGTTTAAGAACCTGCGTCAGATCCATAACCTTGCCGCGAATGTCGTCCGCGCGGAAATAGGGCAAATGCGGTCTTATCTCGTCACCCCATGAGGCCGCATCTTTTCCGGAAGCAATGCATGCTCTGTCGCCGGCCGCTCGACACTTCCGCTCAATGAAATATATTTCCGTGCCCATGCAGAAGGACGCGTATCCGCTTGCGTATCCTACCAGCATCCAACAAGCCGGTTCGTCGGAACGACCAAATTCCATCAGGTGCTCCTCAGCCTCGCCGGAATTGTGCCAGATTACCTCCATCTCAAATTTGCCGGACGCTTCATCCATTTTCAAAGACTTCGTCACAACACGCGTTACCCCCTGCAACGCATGCATCCGCGGACCGGCTTTTATCCATTCTTTCGTGTTGCGCCATTGGAATATACGCTTCATCGCCGCCGCGTCGGCGTTCCCCCAGTAATACCCAAATCGCGTGAACATCCGCCTGGCTTCGTTCATTCCAACAGTCTGCACCAGATCATGCCGAAACTGTGCGAAAGCATGAAGCGAATGCAATACCAGCCGCCTGCCATGTAAATTCAAGGCTCCATCCTCAAAACTCACCAATTCCTCAAGTTTTAGCTCTTCCGCCTTCATATCAATTTATGCCAATTTATGCGTTATCTTATTTCATTCTGAAATAATGTATTGCAGTATGAAATATATAGTATAAACAATCAAGTTTTTTCCATCTGAGGCTGTCACGGTGAGTATAAGCATAAACGGCCCGTAAATATTGCCTTCTTGCACAATTCCTGAGGATGCATTTGCCCCGTACAAGTGTTGGCACGACAACTGCAATATGAGAATCCGGAAACACACAGCTATAACAACACAGGAAAGAGAGGCTCATATGTTTGATCTTATGCGACGCAAGGCCAAATTGCTTGAGAAGGATGTTGTCGAGTTCGCCGCAAGACTGGTGCGCACTCCCAGTGTTACAACTCACGAAGCTGATGTTGCGGCACTCGTGGAAACGACAATGCGGAATATCGGGTATGAGAACGTTTTCCGCGACGATGCCGGAAACGTGGTCAGTGTCATACCGGGACGCCGGAATGCTCCAACCGTTCTGCTGTTGTCTCATATGGATACTGTCGCACCCGATGAAAAGAACAATTGGACGCATCCGCCTTTTGACGGCGTTATTGAAAACGGGCGTTTGCACGGTGTCGGATCGTCGGATTGCAAATCAGGGCTGGCTGCCCAAATCTTTGCGGGCGCCTTGCTTAAGCGAACCCTGCTTCCACTTGAGGGCAACATGATAGTCGCCGCCACCGTTTCGGAAGAAAACGGCGGCAGTCCCGGCGCGCGAGCTCTCATGGAAAACACACTTCCGGCCATGCAAATGAAACCTGATTTTGCCGTTCTGGGTGAGCCGACAGGCCTCGCCCTGTATCACGGCCATGACGGCTGGGCCCAATTCGACATATTGGTGTACGGAGCAAATCAGTTCCAGGTTGACGACGCTGCTCGCGCCGTCGAAACCCATCTTTCAGAACGCAGCCGCTATTCGCGACAAAACCGATACAGTGATCAAACTATCGTAGCCAGACGTCCGACACAACTGGTGGAGGGATTCCACCGCGGCACAATACAACTCACCAGGCGCATGAATGAGCGTGAAGACTACCGCGATGTTGCCTCGCAGATACATCATAACGCCGCTCTGGTCGCAGAATCGGTGGGTAGCGCCGACGTATCGGTATCCATTCCACAAACCAGACAACGCCTCTATACCAACAGAACCGTCGTGACAAAGAACATTATCGAGGCATGGTCCACAGATCCGTTCAACGCTGTAATGGAACGCCCGCGCCAGGCCCTGATGGCCGCGGGATGCAAAGCGCAGGCGGGCAAATGGTCCCTACCGCGCTGCGGAATGGCAACGGCGGGCGGATTGCTGCTCAAGACCTTCGGCGTGCCCACGATAGGGTACGGACCCGGCAACGAGGAAACCGCGCATTCCGCCAATGAATCGGTGGAAACAACCATGATCGAGCAAGCCATGTTCGGCACGGCTGTCATCGTCCACAGTCTTGTCGGAATCCCCGTGTGCGGATGGACGGCCGACGAAATTTGACGCTATTGAGGAGAATATACAGCGCAATGAATATACTTGTCTTTAATTGCGGAAGTTCGTCTCTGAAATTTCGCCTTATCGCCATGCCTGACGAGAAAGAGTTGATCAGCGGTGAGGCACAGCGCATAGGCCCGCCCACCGCTCTGCCGTCGAAAATAATCTACAGAGTCCGCGACGAGAAATTCGCCACGGAAATACAAATGGCGGATCACGAAGCCGCATTGCGGCAAATAATGACCATTTTAACGGGAATACCCGATTGTTCGCCTGATCTTGTCGCTCATCGTCTCGTTCACGGCGGTTCGCGAATCACTGCGACGTCTCCGGTCACAAGCGCCGTGGCTGAAGATTTGCGGATGGTGAGCAGTCTCGCACCTCTGCATAATCCGCCGGCAATTGCGGCGCTGGAGGCATGCCGCAAACACTTCCCGCATTTGTCTCAAGTCGTCGTGTCCGATACCGCATACCACAACACCATACCGGAACATGCGGCAATATATGCCTTGCCGAAAGATTTGCGCACGCAAACAGGCATACGGAAATATGGATTTGTATTCCAGGGTCAGACCTTGGTTATTGACTTTAGTTTTAATATTCTTGCTTTCAGGCGATTTATACGTTTCGTTAATGTCTTGTCTTCTTCCATTTGCCTTTTAAACCGCTGCCGTAGTTTGGACACCGATGAATCGTTGGTATACCCATAATATTGCCCTACGCATCTCTGGCTTCTAGCACTTATTTGACACGATAAATAAACCGCTGTTCTTTTGGCGAGCGACGCTTTGTGACCGTGCTCGTGAAGAACTTCAGGCTTTACACCAAATTCTTCAGCAACCGTTTCTTCTATATCTCCCAACTCTGCTATTCGCTCTCTTGGCCGATATATGTCTCCGCCACCGCATGCTTTCGCTAAATGCATTTCCTTAAGATCATTTTCAGATTCTTCAATAAATTTATCACCCCCTATCGCATACCGGCTTACTTTTAGCGCTTTCTTGAATTCTTCATCATCTTTAGCTGTCATCTCCTCCAAATATCGCTTATATGCAGCAGCGTTACCTTTTTTCGTTTTAAGCCCCATTTGATATAACCAGCGATAATCTATTATCTCTTCCTCTTTTGTTTTATCGATGTAGCCCGGGTAACTGCTCCATCTAAATTGGTTCAAATACCTTATCCGTTCAGAGAAAAGCTCGCTCTGCATCCTACGTGTTTTAACAGGATTTAGATGTATATATCTCGTCAGCCGAATTATATAATCGTCACCAGCGACAAGCTTAGCTCCATATCTCCCCTGAAAACAGTGCCCTGGTTTACCATGTTTGTACCTGAAGTACATGCTATAGGCTGTATTGAGCCTTTGCATGAATCGTTTTACGTTGCCCAGCGGGGTTTCAAGCAGAAGGTGGTAGTGGTTAGGCATTAATACATAAGCATAAAGAATCACTTCGTCTTTTTCAAGAGCGTCTTTAAGCTGATTAAGAAATCTCTGGTAATCACAATCCTCTATGAATATCTGCCGCCGACCATTTCCTCTGGAGGTTATATGATACTTCGCCCCTGAATACGTTACTCTCCATGGCCTTGTCATATAAATAACATATCATCATTCACCCTAAAGTCAATAACCAAGGTCTGACCCTGTGTCCGGTCATCCAATCCATATGGGCGAACTCCAAGCGGACTCCCTGTCAATCTGTACAACGCGTATGTAATAGGACGCTGGGTCTTTCGGATTGTAATTTTTGTCTTCCCACTCTTCTTGTACTTCCCGCTGGCCATGGCAGGGAATGGTGTATGCGATCCTTCCGTTCTTGACTATTCGGATGTGATCCAGCCCATTTGTTCCTGTGCAAGATATGCTGAGTTGCGGCACACGGCCGGAAGGCAAGGCATGGATCTCAGACCCCATCAGCGCATTACCGATCCTGTAGTCCAGTTGGATGGGCGTTCCGGTTGTGGCGTAGCAACGCCGCGCATAGAGCGCATCATATACAGCGGCTCGCGTCAGTTCTGGGGCCAGAACGACTGCCCGCCCCGATCCGCAGAAATGGAAGATATGGTGGTGCTTGACCAGCGGACTTTGCGCGTTGCCCGGATGACCATCGTGACCGTCTGAAGAAGCGATGACGCCGTACCGCCGACCACGATGCATGGCGTCATGGAAATCTCCGCTTCGGAACCGGTCCGACACGCCTCGGGGAAAATCGCCGTAGTATTCGCTCGATCCCCAGCTCGAATAGATCTCGTATAGGCGATCATATCGAGGATCATAAAAATCCAGGTTCAAAGGATGTGATGTGGCCGAAGGATGATGCGGAACCGTAAGAAATGGGACGCCAGTCTTCTCCATGGCATTCCATAGATCTTTTGGAGTGTTGCACTTGGATGGATCCAATGTCGGGAAACCCCAGTCATTATTGTTGTTGAACACGGTTCCACCGCTCTCACGGAAGTAAACATTTCTGTGCCCGTAGAGAAGATTAGTATACTCGAAGGCGGGTAAACACACGAAACGACCATCATCGTTGTATGTGTCCGCCATGCCTAGGTATTCATCCGTGTGGTGGGGATCAATTTGCCACTCGTGATCCGTCAGGGCATAGAAGTCAAGAGCGCCCGGTTCTCGAGCGTATTTATAGTTGTCAACGCGGCTACCTATTCCGCAGCCCTTGTTTTCGCACTGATCCATGACCTGGCCGCTATGCGTATGAATATCACCGAAAAAGAGTTGATAGTCACCAGCTTTGGGGCGAGCATTCTGAAAAAGAAGACCTGCAGCGTTCCAAATATCAGAAGTTTGCATGATACTCGCACAAGGCTCGATCTGTATCCAACGAGTGGATGGAACATCGGCAATTGGTTCTACACGGATGGTGGCCGCCTTTCCCCTTTGCAGCCAAGATGTTGGGATTTTCAGCATAGCAGGACCGAACGCAGCGGTACTTTCATCTTTGATTATGGAACTTAGATACAAACCTCCATAAGGGGGAGCGCTTTCAATACGGTTAGCCGAAAACGCAAATGAGCAGTCATTCCCTCGCCACAACTGAGAGTGATTGACGCCACGGATACGAATTGCGGCGCGGCCATTTACGAAAATCTGCCATGACCCGGTTGGCTGCGGCAGACGACTGCC
>JAFGTH010000203.1 GCA_016934225.1 Lentisphaerota bacterium
CCGAAAAGCTGTAAAGACCGACAAGCTTGCTGTTTTCGATAAGCGGCAATTTACCGATCTTATGTTTCATCATAATGGTGTACGCTTCCTGCAAGGTGGTATTGGGCGGCGCGGTTTGCACATCGCGTGTCATAACTTGATCAACACGTGCGTTGCAATCGGGCGAAAACTTGATGTCAGTGGATGTAAGAATACCGACGAGATTGTCGTCATTGTCCAATATTGGAAACCCGCTGAACTTGAATCCCTTCTCATTTCTTCTCTTGATTACCGATTTCAATGTGTCATTTACATTAAAAGTTATCGGATCGCGAATCAGACCGTGTAAATGATGCTTAACCGTTGCAACATCATCTGTCTGTTCCTTGATCGTGAGATTTTTGTGGATGATGCCTATGCCGCCCAGCAAAGCCATGGTTGTGGCCATTTCAGATTCGGTTACAGTGTCCATGGCAGCGCTTACGAACGGAATGTTGAGGCGAATATTCTTTGTAAGATGAACAGAAAGATCTGTTTCATCAGGAAGAAAATCTGCATATTGAGTTACAAGCGATATGTCGTCGAACGTCAGCCCTTCAAATGGGAACTGCTGCATCAGCGTATGCATATGCTTGTTAATATGACGCGAGGTGTTCATTGTAATAATCTTTTTGTTCTGTCCAACAGAAGCTTTTGCCCGGTAAGAAATAACGTCTGGAATGGAATATGGCAAGAAAAAAAAGATAAAAATTGGTTAAAAATCGGGAATTTGTTTATCTGGAACGTTGCGAGTACGGCGCATTTTGCAAGAGAGGCTCTCGAGCCAATATCGCTTGATTGGTGTAATTGCCGATCATTTCATTTCGAGGAATTGTTGAATGTCGTCCCATGAAAACGATGTAATTGCAGCTTCGTCGGATTCTACCACAGAATCAATAATGGATTTCTTTTTCCGTTGCATGGCAAGAACTTTTTCTTCAACTGTGTCTCTGGTAATGAGTTTCACGCTATAGACAGTTTTTTTCTGTCCGATCCGGTGGGCCCTGTCTGTGGCCTGATTCTCCACGGCCGGATTCCACCAAGGGTCGAAGTGAACAACCATATCTGCACCGGTCAGATTCAGTCCTGTTCCGCCTGCTTTCAAACTTATGAGAAACAGTGGGATGTTGCGTTCAGTGTTGAATTTGTGCACAACCTTGGTGCGGTCTTTGGTTTGGCCGTCGAGATAACAGTGGGATAAATCGCGTTGTTCAAGTTCGCGTCTGAGTATGGTAAGCATGGATACGAATTGGCTGAAGACAAGTATTCGATGTCCGCTGTCAACCGCTTCATCAAGCAATTCGAAGAAAAGCTCCATTTTTGCCGAAGGTTGTTTGGCGGACAAGCCGGGCAGATCGAGCAGTTCCAGGTGACAGCATATCTGTCGCAATCGCATGAGCACTACAAGAATCTCCATGCGTGATTTGTTGAATCCCTTTTGAGAGACCATACCGGTAACTTTTTTCTGGGAAGTTCGTAAAAATTCGTAATAGACAGCGCGTTGGTCGGGTGAAAGCGGACAGCTCGCTATTTTTTCGATTTTATCCGGCAAGTCTTTTGCGACTTCTGTTTTTCGACGGCGAAGCAGGAACGGATGTAGTTTGCGTTTGAGTTTAATCTGCGCATTCATGGCGCCTTCATCGCCGCGGGCAATTGGGATCTCATAGTTTTGTCGGAAGTGATCATGTGAACCCAAGTAGTTGGGCATAAGGAAGTCCATGATGGACCATATATCAGCGACGCCATTTTCGACAGGGGTTCCGGTAAGCACGAGCTTGTGGCCTGTCCGGATCTGTTTTGCCGAAAGCGCGTTTTGAGTTGATTTGTTCTTAATATGTTGGGCTTCATCCATGATTACAACAGAGAACTGTTGCGTGAGATATCGTTCCAGATCCCGTCTCAAAATCGCATATGAAGTCAGCGCTATGTTTGCTTTCTTGACGGCACTCCATTTTTCGTGACGATCCGGTCCGGTAAGGTTAATAACAGTTAAATGGGGAACGAAACGAGCGGCTTCCTCTGCCCAGTTTTCGACTAGACTGGTGGGCGAAACGACAAGCGCGGGCAGGTTGCGGCTTGCTGTGTCGTTGCGCGGGAGTTGTAGCCATGCCAGTGTCTGAACTGTTTTGCCGAGTCCCATTTCATCGGCCAATAAACCGCAGAAACCCTGTTGTTCGAGGAAACGCAGCCATTGTACGCCTTGCTTCTGATATGGTCGGAGCAGATTGTCGAGATATTCAGGTAAATCAAGTGGCTCCATTGTTCCGGAACGATTCTGTCGCGTCGCTCGATCCATCCAGGAGCGCGTTGGTTCGATGTCCACACCGTCCAGGGCGTCAAGGGATGATTTTACGAAAGCGGAATAGACATTAGATACGCGGAAATGGCCTGTTCTGTCCGTTGCCTGGCCGGCACAATCGGAGAACACGTCTTGCATTCTTCCGACAGCATCGGTATCTATCAGTATGGTATTGCCGTTCCGCTGCAGATAGGATTCGCCTTTACGCATGGCGAGCTGGATGTCGGCCGACGAGATGCTTTGTCCGCCGCTGTCTTCGAAATCGAAGCCGACTTCGAACCAGCCTGCGTCTGATTTATCGTCTATTCTAACCACTGGAGTAACAAATGCGAGCGTTTCCATGTAAGGCGCGATTCGGCCTTTAAGTTCGATTAACCATCCGTGCCTGCGCAACACCGGAAGATGGGTTCCAAGGAAGTTCAGTACGCCGCGTGAATCGGCGATGTGCGCGAGATTGTCGCCTGTTTCCCCAAACAGTCCGGATGGCGCAAGGAGTTTAAGCGCCAGCGTTTCAGCTTCGTAATTTCTTACCTGATAAGACATAAGGTCGGCAGGATCAGGTATGGCGAAGTATTCGTGTGCGGCGGGCTTGCATGCGACGAGTTCAATATCGTTATACCTGGCGTATAACGTAGCGGAAAGAGAAGCCGGACTTCCTTGTAACAGAAGACGGAATTCAGGCGTTGCCGGATCAATATTAAACAGGTCAAGCGATACATCTGATTCCACGCGCGAGTTTTTTGATAATACCGGCAGTTCCTGGCGCAGAAACCGCAACACGTCCGAGCGCGGGAGTACGACCGGTTCTCTGTAGATGGGATGGTATGGTTCTGGCAGAACGTTTTCGAGGGGCCATAGGTTATTGGCCCCGAAGACCCATCCGGAATTACCCGCGATTATGTAAATGGCGAACTCTGTAGGTTTCATAAAAGGCAGTTCTGTGTGTGCAATGAGTATGAGTTCTCCTGTTTCGCGGTCGAGGTCCATGTTTAAGAATGTAGTCATACGTGTTGCATTTACTGTGATTGGATTCGAATCGCAACACGGCAGTGTTCTGCCGGAATGCAACTTTATAAGATTAACGAAATCGAATTTGCCGATTTTCATTTTTCCAGGCACAGGGCCTTCAGCGATATCTTCCAGGACAAACAAGAGCGCTTCATCTTGTTTGCTGAATGAAAGAGGAATATCACGCGGCACTTCGTCGGCTGGCAAAGCGGTTTTCCGGTATTCGATTGCGCACGTTATCGGTATATGATTCATATTTATACCGTTTATCCAGTCATGGTCGAGTTGAACGACGACTTTGGCAGGTAACGCCCCGGGCGTATTACTGGAGACGCGTGTTATATATTGAGATTCGTCAATATTCGACAATCGGGATGCGCGCCTGATCTCTTCCTGATATTTGACGTTTCGCAAGGGATCGGTAGCACGTTTTACGAGCATCAAACCAATAGCGATGATATGAGGGCAAACAAGACCACGTTCCACGTTGTCGCGGCAGGGGCATCGGCTTTCAATCATTCCATTGCCAAGTATTTTGAACGATGTTTTCAAAGGTCTGTTATTCCAGAGAATTGTGCCGCGGACGTATGGATGATCGTATTCGGCCTCTAGAACAAATCCTCGCTGGATGATTGATTCGGCGTTTTTGAATACTTCCTTGCCGCCCCAGTCAATGAGCAATTTTTGAGTGATTCCCGCATTAGTCATGAGAATGGAAGATACATACGAGTAAAGATATTCGCAAGCATACTTGGACATTACTGGATGTTAAAATTGCCGCAGTGGTCATCGCCACAGGTTAAACGTGCTAAATGGTCTTGACCGGCAATATTTTGCAGGTAACCTATGTATATCGGAAGTCATGTGTGTTACTTAAGCAATATGGGAGGATATTAGATGATTCTGGGAACAATATTACTGGTAGTGATCGTAGTGCTGGCGTTGGCGGTGGCCGGGATTTATAACAAACTTGTTGCGCTCAGAAACAGGTTTAAGAACGCGTTTGCGCAGATTGATGTTCAATTGAAAAGGCGTTATGACTTGATCCCTAATCTTGTCGAAACGGCAAAGGGATATATGGCGCATGAACGGCAGACGCTGGAGGCAGTAATTGCCGCACGAAATCAGGCGGCAAGCGCCAATCAACAGGCGGCGGCGAATCCGGGCGATGCCGGAGCGATGCAGAATCTTATGGGCGCTGAAGCATTGTTGGGTGGTGCGATGGGCAAGTTGCTGGTGACGGTTGAGCGGTATCCGGATTTGAAAGCCAACCAGAACATGTCGCAACTTATGGAGGAATTGACTTCGACAGAGAACAAGATAGCGTTTTCGCGTCAGGCGTACAATGACGCGGTAATGACCTACAATACGGCGACGGAGACCTTTCCAAATGTATTATTGGCAGGTCCGTTTGGATTCAAGTCTGCTGTCTTGTTTGAAGTAAAGAATGAAGAAGTGCGCGAGGTGCCGAAGGTTTCGTTCTAGCTGCGGATATTGCGTCATAGCGATTTGGGCGCTTAATAAGGGTTCTGAAAGGCGGAACGGACAATGGCATCTGTCGCAACCATGGATTTCTTCGAGAATCAGGACATTGCTCGAAAGAAAACTTCGATTCTGATCGGCTACTATATTATCGCTGTAATTTTGATCATGGCGGCAATCTATTTTGCCTTCGCGGCGACTTTTATTGGCGTCGGCGCCAGGATGAATGGCGAAGTCAACTTTGGCCGATTGTGGAATCCGGATTTGTTCTTATGGGTGATTGGCGGCACACTGTTGATCGTATTGATGGGCACCGTTTATAAAGTCAGTCAGTTGTCAGGTGGCGGACGTTCCGTTGCTGAGATTCTGGGCGGTCGCCCCATAGGTCAAGGCACGACTGATCCCGATGAAAAAAAGGTGTTAAACGTAGTTGAAGAAATGGCTATAGCATCCGGCACATCCGTGCCACCTGTATATCTGCTTGATGGTGAAGCCGGAATTAACGCATTTGCTGCAGGTTTTTCACCTGAGGATGCGGTTATTGGCGTCACGCGCGGTTGTATTACCGAGCTGTCGCGGGACGAATTACAGGGTGTGATTGCGCATGAGTTCAGTCATATCTTAAACGGCGACATGCGGCTGAATATCCGTTTGATGGGAGTGCTGCACGGTATCCTTGTGATCGGTTTGCTGGGCTATTGGATTTTCAGAAGCGCTCTCTATTCCAGGGGCAGCCGTTCAAAAGATCAGGGTAACAAACTTCCTATTGTAGCGCTTGGACTGGTGGTGATGATTATCGGTTACGTAGGCGTTTTGTTCGGCAAAATTATCAAAAGCGCGGTATCCAGACAGCGCGAGTTTCTAGCGGACGCTTCAGCGGTTCAGTTCACGAGGAATCCGGACGGGATTGGTGGGGCTTTGAAGAAAATTGCCGGCTATGCGCATGGTTCGAAGCTGGCGAATGCGCATGCTGAGGAGGCAAGTCATCTTTTTTTCAGCAACGGGTTAACCGCGTCGTTTTCCAATTTGATGGCTACACATCCGTCGTTGGAAGAGAGGATAAGACGAATAGACCCGAAGTTTGACAAGAGCACACATTCCGATCGAAACGGCGGAGTGCACGGTAACAAGGCATTGGTTTCTGGGTTCGCTTCAGGTTCGGACATCAATGTTAATCCGAAATCGGTTGTGGCGGGTGTGGGTGCTCCGCGGGTGGAGCATTTGGACTATGCTTCGCGGTTATTGGATAATCTGCCGCGTGTGCTGCTCAATGCGACACGCGATCCTTATGGCGCTCGGGCGGTGGTTTACTGTTTGATTCTCAGTTCGGATCGCGGTGTTCGAAACGCGCAATTAGACCGTTTGTCGAAACATGCCGATAAAGGCGTATTGACAGAGACTCGGAAACTGGTCGCGTATGTGGAATCGGTGCGTCGGGAAGGCAGATTACCGTTGTTGGATATGGCAATATCCGCTTTGCGGGATCTTTCTCCATCGCAATATTCAGATTTTAAGGCGAATGTGGAACATCTTGTTCATGCCGACAACGAGATTGATTTGTTTGAATTCACGCTGCAGCATATAATCAAACGGCACCTTGATCCGATGTTCTACGGAAAGCACACTCGTTCGACGAAGCATAATAGCATTGCGTCACTCGTAAAGGAATGCCGGTCTTTGTTATCATGTCTGGCGTACTGGGGCAGCGACGACAACGTCATGGCGGAGAAAGCGTTTGCACGGGGCATGGCAGAGCTTGGTCTGGATGAAAATCCGGGTATTGTTTCTTCGGATCAATGCGGTCTGGAACTTCTGGCGGCGGCGCTTGAGAAGTTGACGGAGGCAGCGCCCCGGATAAAGAAATTGCTGTTGACTGCGTGCATATCCTGTGTTGCGTTGGATGAAAAAATTTCGATTGAAGAAGCCGAAGCGCTGAGGGCAATATCCGATTCGTTGGGATGCCCAATGCCGCCGTTTTTGCCGGGACAGGCATTGGCTGCATAAGTTAATGGCGCAAAGACAGAACACAATGAATTGGCGGCCGGCCGTTGGGATGGTGGCCATATCGAAGTTGGGATTATTATGAAGACACTTTTAGTTACGGGCAGCAGTGGATTAATCGGATCGGAGTGTGTGACGTACTTTGACGGGATAGGGTGGTCGGTTCATGGTTTGGATAACAACATGCGTCGCGATTTTTTCGGAGAAGATGGTGATACGACCTGGAATTTGAGACGAATTCGAAAGACCGCTCATCATTTTCATCACCACAATGTGGATATTCGTCGGCGCGAATCTGTGCGCAAGATAATTGAACAGATTCGTCCTGATTTCGTCATACATTGCGCGGCGCAGCCTAGTCATGATCTGGCCGCATTGAGACCGTTTGACGACTTTGATGTAAATGCGGCGGGTACGATGAATTTATTGGAAGCGACCAGGCGGGTGGTGCCCGACAGTCCGTTCTGTTTCATGAGCACCAATAAAGTGTATGGCGATACTCCTAATTTGCTTTTATTGCGGGAATTGGAGACGCGATGGGACTATGCGGATGATTCGTACGCCGATGGGATTGACGAGACAATGAGCATAGATCAGAGCAAACACAGCGTTTTTGGAGCGAACAAAGTGGCGGCTGATGTGATGGTACAGGAATACGGCAGATATTTCGGCATGAAAACGGCGTGTTTTCGCGGCGGTTGCCTGACCGGTTCAGCGCATTCCGCAGCGGAGTTGCATGGATTTCTTGCGTATCTTATTAAATGTGTGAAAGAGGGAAGAAAGTACCGGGTGTTTGGATACAAGGGCAAGCAGGTTCGTGACAACATTCATTCGTTTGACGTATGTCGAGCTTTTGAAGAATTTTACAATTCACCTAAATCCGGCGCGGTGTACAATCTTGGCGGTGGGCGCGCAAACAGTGTCAGTGTTATTGAGGCGATTGATATTGCCGAAAGAGCAGTCGGTAAAAAACTGGATTGGGAATACATATCTGAAAACAGGATAGGCGATCATATTTGCTACATATCGAATCTGGCAAAATTGCATTCGGATTTTCCGGATTGGCAAGTCAGTAAATCCTTGCCGGAAATAGTCAAAGAAATTGCTTCGGCGTGAGTTGTTTTGGGTTGTATCATTAGCGCCATCTTTAAATTGATGTCAGTGATGATACTGCAAAAGTTCTTGACTCTGATTCCTTTGATGGTAATCTAACGCAGTTTGTCTTTCTAGGCGATGATACCTTTCTTAAGGAGTACCGATGAATTTTGGGGTTATAGTAGCCGCAGGCAAAAGCGAGAGAGTCGGGCCTGATGTCGACAAAGCGTTTTTGAGCCTGGGGACGAAGCCGGTGCTTGCGTATTCTCTTCTCGCGTTTGAACGTTGTCCCGACATTGACGGCATCGTATTGGTTGTGCAGAAAAACAGGGTGGACGCCGCCAGAGCTATGGCGCAGATGTATGGTTGTTCAAAGGTCAAAAGGGTAATTGCCGGAGGCAGTAAACGGCAGATTTCTGTCGGTATCGGACTGGATCATGTTGCTGATGATACGTCAATTGTGTCGGTTCATGATGGCGCGCGTCCTTGCGTTACGCACGATTTAATCTCTGAAACGATCAAGTCAGCCAAACGATACGGTTCAGGGGTGGCAGCCGTGAAAATTACCGATACCGTGAAGGAAGTCAACCGAGGCATGGTAATCAGCAAGACGATTGATAGAACGAAACTATGGGCAGTTCAGACGCCTCAGTCATTTAAGATAGAGTTGTTGAGAAAGGCTTTTGAGTTTATCAACAAGAAGAAAATTACAATTACAGATGAAGCGTCGGCGGTGGAGTTTGTGAGCAATGAGGTGCGTCTTGTCCCCGCGCCGGTTTCAAATATAAAGATCACGGTAGCCGATGACTTGGTGTTGGCTGCTTCGTTGTTGAAACTCTAGGAGAGTGAAATTCGCATGAAGAAGGAGGACACGAAGTTCGCGGTGTTAGGCGACATACACGGGAACATTGAGGCATTGGAAGCGGTTCTCGATGATGCGGCGGAGCGAAATGTTAACGCATACGTGTGTGTTGGCGACATTGTCGGTTACAATGCTGATCCATCCGCTTGTTTGGAAAAGATCAGAGCCATGGACTGTATTGTTGTGCGAGGCAATCACGACCACTACTGCTCGCATGATGAAAGCCTGGACGATTTCCATCCGCTGGCGGCAAATGTTATTGACTGGACCAGGCATCAATTATCAGATGACCAAATTGAGTATCTTAGGAACCTGAAATTGTCTCGCATGGTGTCCGGTTTTACGCTTGTGCACAGCACGTTGGACATGCCCAAGAAATGGGGTTATGTATTTGACTCGCTTGAGGCAGAGGCGAATTTCAATTATCAGACAACGTCTGTATGTTTTCATGGTCATACGCATGTGCCTGTTATTTATGAAAAGAAAGGGCATGTTACAAGGCACGAAGCTCAGAACATTACAATTGCGCTTGGCAAGAAGTATTTCATTAATGTCGGCAGTGTAGGGCAGCCCAGGGATGGAGATCCTCGCGCGTCTTATGTAACCTACAATCTAAGGACAAAAGAGATTGAGTTTTGTCGAGTAAGATACGATATTGCGACTACTCAGGCGAAAATCAGAAAAGCTGGTCTTCCGGAGCGATTGGCGACCAGGTTGGAGCAGGGGCGTTAGTAGCGGCATGACTGATTGGGTAAAGATATTGAAAGGACAATAGAGATGGCGTATGTGATATCTGACAAATGCACAAAGTGCGGCAATTGTGAATCGGTGTGTCCATCGAACGCGATAAGTGAAGGCGACAGCAAATATGTAATCAATGCGGATAACTGCGTAGACTGTGGTTTGTGCGCTGATGAATGTCCGGTAGAGGCAATCTCGCCCGGGGAGTAGTCAGATTTGAAACCGGGCTTTATACAGTCACCCGTGGGTGGGTATCATTATCTGTTTGGCCCGGTGGCATCACGAAGATTTGGGAGGTCGCTGGGGGTTGATATAGTTCCTCTCAAAACATGCAGTTTCAATTGTGTTTTTTGTGAGGTTGGTGTTACGCCCGAAACGACCATGATCAGGCGGGAATATGTCCCGTTGGCTGATGTGTTTTCCGAATTTGATAAATGGCATGCTTCCGGGAATTCGGCGGATTACGTTACGGTTACCGGTTCCGGAGAGCCGACATTGCATACAGGGTTCGGAAATGTACTGGCTCACATTCAAGATATCTGCAGATACAAGACGGCGCTGTTGACCAACGGTACACTTTTTCATTTGCCGGAGGTGCGTGCCGGAGCCCTTAAGGCGACTGTGGTTAAAGCATCGCTCAGCGCTTGGGATGATGCGTCGTTGCATGCCATAAACAGACCGTGCGCCGGATTGACTCTGGACATGATTGTAAAAGGGCTGCGCAAGTTTAGATCGGAATATACTGGCGCATTGTGGTTGGAGGTGTTTGCGCTGGCAGGCATCAACGATTCGGATGACAATATGAAACGGATTGCCGAACTCGCACGATCAATCGGGCCAGACCGCATTCATCTGAATACAGTTGTGCGCCCGCCGGCTGACACTGTGGCAAAACCATTGACTCGGGAACGTCTCATGGAATTGAGTTCGTTTTTTGGCGAAGAGGCCGAGATTATAGCTGAGTTCGAATCATCAACCGTGGATAAAGACGCTGTGACATCGGAGCGTGTTGTGCAAGTGCTGAAAAGACGTCCATGCACCGCTCGGGATCTGGCCGGTGCATTCGGTGCGGATTTAGGCGAAGTGCAAGGTTGCTTGGACGACCTGATTGGGAATGAAAGAATCCATTGTATTGAGCAATCTGGAGAGAATTATTACGTTGTTGGTATTGGATTGAAATAGTTGTTTTCAACGAGAATAAAGCATGGCCTCAATTTTAAAGGCAATATTCGGCACTAAGTACGATCGGGATTTGCGCAGATTAAAGCCACTGATCGAACGGATAAATTTATTGGAGCAGGATTATCAGTCGCTCTCCGAATCCGATCTTCGCGCTAAAACGCACGAATTGCGCGACAAGATAGCTAATGGCGCAACAGTAAACGATGTCAAGTGCGAAGCTTTCGCAGTCGTGAAGAACGCATGTCGGCGTTTGATAGGAACGAAATTCCTGGTATGCGATCACGAAATGGTATGGGACATGGTGCCGTTTGATGTTCAGCTTGTCGGCGGGCTTGTTCTATCTGATTGCAAAATTGCCGAGATGGCGACTGGCGAGGGCAAAACTCTGGTTGCGACCATGCCGTTGTACTTGCACGCGTTAACCGGCAACAACGTACATCTTGTTACCGTCAATGACTACCTCGCGCGTCGTGATTCCGAATGGATGGGTTTGGTATTTTCGTACCTCGGCCTGACGGTAGGTTGCATACAGAACAGGATGGGGCACGACGAACGAAGATTGCAGTACAGCAAAGATATTACCTACGGCACAAACAGCGAATTCGGATTTGACTATCTCAGGGACAATGGCATGTCGTATCGCGCCGAGGATCAGGTCCAGCGCGGCTATTACTATGCCATTATAGACGAAGTGGACAGTATTTTGATTGATGAAGCAAGAACCCCGCTCATTATATCGGGCCCGGCTCCTTCCGCAACGCATCAGTATTTCGAAATGAAACCAAAGGTGGATCAACTGGTTCGGAAACAGCGTGCTCTTTGCGGAAAATTGGTTCAGGAAGTGCGAGATCTCTTAGACAAAGGCGAGAAAGAGGAAGCACAGCTGAAACTGTACCAAATTCATCATGGAATGCCGAAGCACAAGCAGTTAATGCATTTGTTTGAAGATCCGGAGATTCGCAAACTGCATGAGCAGATTGAAAACGCGATGCTGACCGATATGCGGAAAGAGCAGGCTAGATTTTTGCGCGAGGAATTATTTTTCACCATTGATGAACGCGGACATGACGCGAGTCTGACCGAAAAGGGATGCGCGGAATTGAACCCCACCGATCCGGATGCTTATGTCCTGCCGGACATGGTGACTTCCATGGCCGATCTTGATTCCGATAACGGACTGTCGGAACAGGAAAAAGCGGTCAGGAGACAAGAGATGCAAAAAACGTTCAGCGATAGAAGCGAAAGGATTCACAATGTTGATCAGTTAATAAGAGCTTACTGTCTATACGAAAAGGATGTTGACTATGTTGTTCAGGGCAATCAGGTTGTGATAGTTGACGAGTTTACCGGAAGAATAATGCCGGGACGACGCTGGAGCGACGGGTTACATCAAGCCGTTGAAGCGAAAGAAGGCGTCAAGATCGAGGGGGAAACGCAGACTCTGGCCACAATTACAATTCAAAACTACTTTAGAATGTACGAAAAACTTGCCGGCATGACGGGCACGGCCGAGACGGAAGCCGGCGAGTTCAACGAAATATATGGGTTAGATGTCGTAGTTATTCCGACAAACAGGCCGGTCCGTCGAATTGATCAGAACGACGTAATCTTTAAAACCCAGCGCGAGAAATACAAAGCTGTTGTGGAAGAAGTCGCCGAATGTCAGAAAAGAAATCAACCCGTATTGGTCGGAACGGTTGCAGTTGAAACGTCTGAGTTGCTGAGTAAGATGTTGAAGCGCGCAAATATTCCCCATAACGTTCTCAATGCGAAAAATCACGAACGCGAAGCGGAGATTGTTGCGCGTGCCGGTCAGCCGGGCGCGGTTACTATTGCAACGAATATGGCGGGCCGCGGCACAGATATCAAACTCCATGAGAGCATCGTTCATATTGACAGGAAAATAATCGAGTCTGGGAGGACTCTTGACGATCGTGTGGATGGAAAAACACTACGCGAAATATTGAATGAAAATCCTTGCGGTTTACACGTCATTGGATCCGAGCGACACGAATCCAGACGAATTGATCGTCAATTACGCGGAAGATGCGCGCGTCAGGGAGATCCCGGTTCGTCTCGTTTCTACATATCACTTGAAGACGATCTGATGCGACTGTTCGGATCCGACCGGATCGCAAACATAATGACTAAATTTGGGCTTCAGGAAGGCGAACAGCTGGAACACAGATGGTTGAACCGTTCCATTGGGACGGCTCAGCGTCGCGTAGAGCAGCAGAACTTTTCAATTCGCAAAAGAACGCTCGAGTATGATGACGTTATGAACGCTCAGCGAGAAGTGATTTACAAATTCCGTGGTGATGTTGTTAGGAGCGACAGCGCGCGTGAACACATATACGATATTATAAACGATGTTGTGGCAGGTAAAGCTGCGACAGTGCTTCGCGACGATAGTGAAGAATGTATATCCATGTTTGCAGAGTGGGTGCAGACAACATTTCCAATCGGGATCAAAAATGAGAATATACGGGAGTATGCTGCAGATCCTGAGTTGGTTGCAGATGAAGTGATAAAGCGAATCAGGCATGCTTACGAGTTAAAAGTGTCGCTGGAAAATCCGAATACAGTTGGAATAATGGAGCGACAGATTCTTTTGCACACTATTGATTCGCATTGGCAAGAGTACTTGAGAGGCATGGATTCCCTGAGGCAGGGTGTTGGACTCAGGGCGTACGGACAGCGTGATCCGCTGATAGAATACAAACGAGAGGCTTTCGACATGTTTGAGATCCTGATGTCCGGGATCAAGGAAGAAGTGGCGACATCGGTATTCAGATCATCAACATCGGCGGAAACGTTTGGGGCTTTTTTGGCATC
>JAFGTH010000204.1 GCA_016934225.1 Lentisphaerota bacterium
ACTGTATCCGCTGTCAAGGAATTAGGGAAAACCGCGTCGGCATTCAAATCCGATATCCGTTTTCTCGGCGAAGTGAAAGAACTTGTTGCCGAAACCATGAAAATGTTTGGAAGAATTGATATTCTTGTGAACAACGCGGGCATTCTACGGGACAATCTGATTACGTTCATGCGAGATGAAGAGTGGAACGAGGTGCTTGATACCAACCTGAAGGGCGCTTTTTACTGCATTAAGATTGTTGCAAGGGAAATGATGCGCCGGAAATACGGCAGAATCATCAACATTTCATCGGATGCCGGTTTTCTCGGCGATACAATGCGAGCTAATTACGCATCATCGAAAGCCGGAATGATCGGCCTGACAAAAACGGCTGCGCGAGAATTGGCTCCGTCAGGAATAACCGTTAACGCCGTTGCTCCCGGCATAATCGAGACTGATATGGTCTCGCAAATGACAGAATCAAAGCGAAAAACGTTACTTTCGATGATACCCATGGGAAATTTTGGAAACCCACATCATGTTGCGGACGTTGTGCGATTTCTTGCGTCAGAAAGCGCATCTTACATAACAGGACAAGTGGTTTGTGTTGACGGCGGTCTTAGAATGGGCTGAGACAGTCCGACAAGATTTGGAGATTTTTATTTGAAAGTTGCCGTTACAGGAATGGGAATTGTTTCGCCAATAGGTCAAACAGTTCCTGATTTCTGGGACGCCTTATGCAATGGAATTTCCGGCATCAAGGAAATATCACGGTTCAGCAAGGATGGTTTTGCGTTCGTCAGAGGAGGCGAAATAGCAGATTTCGTTCCCAACCACGATTTTGGCGCTCACGCTCCAATCAGTTCGGCCGCTTCATTCATGATGGCGGCCGCCTCTCAAGCCATTGAAGATGCTCGGCTTTGCGAAGACTGCGACGCGAATGATGTAACCGGAGTGGTTATGTCCACCAATTTCGGCGACACGGATGCCGCAGAACAATTAATCGCTTCCCTTGCGAAGCATGGGGCAATAGACAAACATACCCTGCCAAGATATTTGTTTCAATCCATGGCGGATCGTATTGCCGACAGGTGGCGGCTGCATGGACCGCGAAGCGTCCTGTCTCTTTCCTGTTCATCAGGCACAGCTGCGCTGGGTTACGGAGCCAATTTGATACGATCCGGTCGAGCCAAAGTTGTGATCACCGGAGGATACGACGCGTTAAGCAAATTCGCATGGAGCGGCCTGAGTGTTCTGCGCACAATGACCAACGGCGAAATCCGGCCGTTTGACAAGAGAAGAGACGGTACTGTTTTCAGTGAAGGCGCCGGTTCCATAGTGCTTGAAGACTACAATCACGCCCGAGCCAGGGGCTCCCATATTTATGCCGTCCTATCCGGTTATGGGTTGAATAACAACGCGCATCATATGACCGCGCCCTCCAAAAACGGTGCAGGTTCGACCGATGTAATGCGCATGGCCATTGAAGACGCCGGTATCGCTCCATCCGAAATTGACCACGTGAATGCTCATGCGACCGGAACAAAGTACAACGATATAACAGAAACACAGGCAATCAAAGCTGTACTTGGCAAGCATGCCTATGAAATACCCATTGCGGCCAACAAGTCGGAGGTTGGGCATATGATGGGCGCGGCAGGAATAGTAGAAGCAATTGCCTCTGTCATGTCAATAGTGCACGGCGTGGTACCTCCAACAATCAACTACGGCGAACCGGATCCGGAATGCGACCTGGATTGTGTGCCTAACACAAAACGCGCGGTGCCATTGCGAACAGTCTTGTCCAACAGCGCCGGCATCGGCGGCTGCAATGCAGCAATTGTTCTGACAGCATCGGATACAAACACATCTGAAGATAGAAAAGAAGCATGATGAAACCAAACAAACGAGTTGCAATAACCGGATTGGGCCCGGTTAGCGCTGCAGGTATCGGCTGGAACAGTTTTTCACCGGCAATACTGAAGAACTTTTCCGGCATTTCGCCTATAACAGTTTTTGGAACAGACCAATATCGCTCGCATATGGCTGCGCATATTCCCGCTTTTGATATTGACGAATATCTTGAAAGCCAAAAGGCATATCTGGACCGATCTTCTCAACTGGCTCTGGCCGCGACTGCGCTGGCGCTGGAAGATGCCGACATTGATGCGCACGATCTTGATCTCCGCACAACAGCGCTCTCCCTCGGCTCTGCCGTAGGCAGTCTTGAAACAATGACCATGTTCTTTCAGGGATTTCTTGAAAAGGGGCCTCGATTGGTGAAACCTTTTCTGTTTCAGCATACATACTCCAATACAGCAATCAGCCTTATTGCAATAGAATACGGATTAATGTGCATGCATTTGAATTTCGCGTCGGGGTTTGTGGCTTCGGGGCACGCAATAACAGAGGCTTTTGATCTGATCAGATCCGGACGCACCAAGGTCGCTATTGCAGGCGGATTTGACGCTCTTAGCGAAGCATTGTTTGCAGGACTCAATGCATCAGAGTTTATTTCGCCAGACACAGAAACCGGCAAGGAAATCTCTGCGCCGTTCGATGAGCACCGAAACGGTTTTATTCTTGGCGAAGGCGCATGTGTTTTAATTCTTGAAGAGTTTGATCACGCCATCGCTCGTGGAGCCAACATACATGCGGAACTGGTCGGATGCGGAATGGCAAGCAGTGAAGACAACCGCGAATCTCGCTCCTCGGGCGCGTCTGCCGGTATATTCAATGCCATGAATTCAGCAATCCAAGCCGGAAACACGGATGTAAACAATATTGACCTTGTCATGGCATCCGCCAATGGCAGTAAAATTCAGGATTTTATTGAAGCGAACGCTTTAATTCGGCTTTTTGGTGATTCTTCGAGCAGTATATCCGTAACCAGCATCAAACCGCTTATTGGCGAGACTTTGGGGGCCGGTTCATCGTTTCAAATCGCCGCTTCCATTGCTGCGATTAAAGCTCAGTCAGTGCCTGCGATTATTAATCTTCGGACTCCTGAAAAAGGCCTTCAGCTGGGCTTTGTGACCGATACACCGCTGAACAAAAACATACGAAGCGTTTTGACCAATTCCATTGATCCTGGCGGCAGCGCGGTCAGTTTTCTCGTGCTTTCCTCGCAAACAACAATCTGATAGTATTCTCTGACAATGAATACCCTCATATCAGTTGTTACGTTAACTCACAATAAAGCGGCTTACACCAAGAAATGTCTGCGATCGCTGCTTCAATCCTCTTATGCACCATGGGAATTGATTGTCGTGGATAACGGTTCAACAGACGATACACTCGGTTGGCTCCAAAATTTCAAAATAGAAGCCAAGGCCAGTGGCGTCTGCCTGAAAATCATTGAGAACGCCGAGAATGTCGGATGCTCCACCGGCAGGAATCAGGGGCTTTCCGTCGCAGAAGGAACTTTTGTAGTTTTTATGGACAACGATGTAGCTCTCCGAACCAAAGACTGGATCGAAGGGCTTTTGTCCTGCCTGAAAGAGAATCGCAGGAACGCTATGGCAGGCCCAAAACTCATTTATCCGTTTTCTCCATACGCTATCCAATGCGCCGGAGTAGGAATATCGCCATCCGGGCGGGTTCAATTCATGGGGAGAGGCGAAGCACGCACCGATTCTCGTTTCAACAAACAGAAAGAAGTTCAATGTCTTATCAGCGCCTGTTTTATGACAAGACGCTCGGCAATTGAGTCTGTAGGCGGATTTGATGAAGCCTTTAACCCAGTTGAATATGAGGATTTTGATCTCTGCTATCGTATAAGACAGAACGGCGGCGTGGTAACTTACGTTCCTTCCGTTGAAATGTATCACTTCGAAAGCGTTACAACGACAGGAACACCGACTCTGCCCAATACCTATCTGATTATCAAACACGGCATGCTGTTCAAGAAACGCTGGCGCTATATGTTCGAGAATGAAAATGGTCCTTCCGACTCGGAAACCACCTGGAAGTTCTTTGAGGCCCACAGTTTGAATGAAGCATCTACATTGCCAATCACAGAAAACAAAAAACACAATAATAACAGTATAAAGGAGATACCAAATGACTGATTCCATTGAAGACAGAATAAAAAAAATGATCGTGAACCGCCTTTTCATGCGCATTGACCCATCGGAAATAGACAACACCAAATCATTGATTGATGAATATGGTGTAGATTCTGTCAGCCTTCTGGAACTCGTAGTCGGGATCGAGGAAGAATTCGGGATCGCCGTCGGTGACGACGAGTTTAATGTGGCACATTTCGAAACCGTTAACGCTTTGGCGGCATTTGTCCGGGCTCATCAGGCATAATATCGTTCGGACAAATCGGTATTTAAAAGGGGGCCATTATTTCATCGAAAGAGCAAGTATTCATTGCCGACGAAAATACGCGTCTATATGCAATGCTTTATAGAGCAGATAACGCGGATCGAACAGTGGTGTTCTGCAACCCGATATTCGAAGAAAGAAAATCAGCACAGCGAGCAATGGTAGAAGCGGCAAATCTTTTCTGCAATTCCGGCTTTAACGTTGTGACATTCGATTACCGGGGCTGTGGCGACAGCGGTGGATACGCACATTCATACGACGTAAATCACTGGGTTGCGGATATTCATACGGCTGCGCAATTTGCAGCCGATGCAACCGGATGCAAACAAATCGGCCTGCTCGGATTACGTTGCGGCGCTTCTTTTGCAATCATGGCAATGAACAATTCGCCTTCCGCGTTTTCATTCGCAGCGCTTTGGGCTCCCGTGATCACCGGCCGGACATATGTAGATCAGGAATTGAGAAAAAAACTGACAAAAGAAATGGTGATATTCGGCAAGAACAACGTCAAGAG
>JAFGTH010000205.1 GCA_016934225.1 Lentisphaerota bacterium
CCTCGGTCCAACGCCATATTCGCGTGGAATATGTTCGGTCGGTCAGCGTGTGGCCCCTGCTTCCCGGAGCGATCATTAACGTAATGCCGTTCCCGCCTGCGGAAACCTCCAGCCAATATGAATCGGCGTTCGGCATTGGGGGCGCAACCCGGCAGAATATTTTGACTTTCTCGCCGATTTTCAAAGCGCGCGGCAACTGAACGCTGACGTTGCGCACTATGCGGCCGTGTTGAGGAAATACAATTGCGGCATTTCCGGATGCGGGATCGGCCATTCCTGCTTTTTTCAGCGCTTCAGCGCCGGAAATTACCCGCCATTCGCCTTTATCCGTATCCGAAAAACTCTCGGCCTCCAGCAGCACTTGCCAGGTCGCGGCGTGTGCGCCGATCAAACACGAGCAACTCAAGCAGACTATCAGCAGGCGCCTGTAATTTTTAAGCATTTAATTTCTCTCCCGTTGACATGGACAAAGTCATACGAAACTCTACGGTTGGAGAGCTGTTTCCATATTGCAGATGAATCATTGTCATGTTTTCACCTTTTGACGGCGGAATGTAATTGCGCACTAATTCGGTTTCTTTGCATTCTGTTGCCAGACCGGCGCCTGAGCACGACAGATCAAGAAAGAGTTCTATGTCGTCGCAGGTCAATATCCAACGGTTATCGTTGATTTTCTCGAACGCGCCGTAAGAGTGGAATCTACCGCAAAAACGGCTTGGTGCAGCCGTTTTGATGTGGTCTTCCACTTCCACGCGGGCAATTTTATCGTTTTTTCGGAACACTGTGGCGCGGCGCAGATAATGTTTTATTTTCAAATCAGACGGATAGCACTGTTGCAAATCGAAAACAGCAAAATCAATTGTTTCATTATCGGACGACGGAACGGGCAAATGCGTCTGTATTCCGTGCTCGATTATTCTGCCGAGGCTTTTTTCGGGCAGTTCGGGCGCCAGCCACTCATATTCGCCGAGCTGTCCGATTCCGTTAATTGTAACGCAATTTGCCTGTGATGTCAGCGGCAGATAACCGTGTGAAGCAGATGGCGAGAAAACTCTGCCTCCGATCATGAGTGTAAAATGACCTCTGCTCGGCACGTTACGGTTGAATACAGCCCTCATAATATTTCGCTGTCGAAAAGCGGAATGTGGTATGGGGTGTTTGCATCGTATTTCAAATATCCATTTATTGGGATTATGTTCAAATCCTTTATCGCGGGCGATAAATATATCGTGTTCGGGAAACATGCGCGACAAAGGCAGAACTGGTTCCTTTGCGACAACCGAAGGATCGTAAAAAAGCATTTCCCAGATATGCCTGGCGGCCGGCACCCTGACTTGATCGTGCAAGGGAACGGATTCCAGCTTTTCGGCGAGCCATTGCGAAGCCGGATCCTGTGTTTCGCGCGCTGTAAGAAGCCTGATAAAACGGTCTTTCGACCATCTGCCGCTGGCGTTATTGCCCGGTTCATCTTCTGTGTAAAGCCGGTATTCGGTTGCGGCCTTAAGCGGAAGCCTAGAAAAAATGTTTTCCCCGGTTAATATACGAAGCAACTCGCATTGCAACACCACATGCGCAATATCCACCGCCCAACTGCTGTTCAGGTATGCGCCGTGGTATGAACCGTCCTTGGCTTGATAGGCGAATGTTTTCTCCAGCACTGCGCGGCACCATTGCAACCAATGCAACGCCCTTTTATCCTCTCCGAGCAGGGCGGCGGACATGAAGGCCAGACTGGCCATAACGCCGGTGTGATGGTCGTTATTGTATGCGCCCGCTTGTTCGCCGAGAGACACAAGCGACTGACGGAACAATATCTCCGCGTGATGAGCGAGTTTTTCCCTTGTTTTCCGGCGCCGTTCGTCGGTCATATAATTCCAGCACCAATCATACAACAATGACAAAGCATATGCAGGGCCATGGATTCCGCACAGATCGTTGTCGCATGCGTAATGGGTCATGAACGAGGCGTCGGTATCTTTTTGAACAGGCCAATGATCGGCGTTGATGAAATGCTTTTCGGCAATTTCCCACGCCGATTCATAATAATCGCGCCTGTTCAGCATCATGGCTCCGAACGCGTAAAAAATGACGTAATTGCCCGCATCGAAATGCTCACCGTTGTCATCGTGTCGCAGGAGTTTTGTGGTTAGCTCGCATTTAAAATGTTTTTCCATCAGGTGCGTTATCTTTGTCCACGCTTTCAAATGAGTTGTGCGGCAACGTTCGTGCCAAACCGGCAGAGAGGTTTTGTCAAAAAACATGCGGGGGTGAACCGGGCCGGGCTCGTTTTCTTTCCATGACGATTCGACCTTGTCGAGCAAAGCCTGACGCTCATCAGGTTCCACCCGGATTTCTCGGATTTCAAGCGGATCAAGCATTTTGATTTTCACGATGGAGCCGGATTTTTTCACCGGCAAAGCAAGCACGCATCTGTATTTGCCGGCCGTGATATTTGCGCGCGACGGGATATCGAACCAGGCGTTATGATAATGTTCGCCGTCAATATAACACGCGGCCATTGGCAGGACGACCCTGTTTGATTTTGTGAAATCCGCGTTGACCGGCGCTATCCTGTAAGATTTCGGCCGCCATTCGACTGGTGGCAGGGTGATAAAAAATTTTTCGGTATCAAACGAACCTGGCCCGGCATAAATCGTGAACCGCCAAATCCCGGGCTTTGGAAAATCGTCGAACTCGAATTCTTTCTCGCCGCGCCCGATTTTTAAGACAAAAGCTTCCTTAATGGTTTTAAGCGAATGAATCATGTTTTACCCGTACACTTTCTCCGCGGCCGCGCGCGCCAGTTCCACCCAGCGCGTGATACGTTCCGGTTTGCCTTGAACGGTCTGCAAATCTTTCATCAGAACATGCACGGGGCAGCCGTACTCTTTCGTGCTTCTGAATGCATCTTCCAATCCGCTTGAAATTGCGGCTTCATCAACATGACTTGTCGAAATAACCGTCGGATTGGGTTTGTATGAAAAAACGTAATTTCCGCGCATCTGCTCGGCGCATTTACGGACGTCCGCCCATGGCGAAATGGATATACGCCGTAAATGGCGCACTGTCATCAATGCCGGCAGCCATTCATGCACCGGTTCGCAGCAACCGTAATTACCGAGCCCGTAGCGTTCCATGATAGGTTTGATGTAAGGGAAGAAAAACTCTTCAAACATGTCCGGCGAAATACCCGTGACATCCTGAATTTGAATGCCGCCCCATACATCCTGGCAACGGACCTTATCGGCGTTGAAATCCGGCGCCGGCAATTCATCGCTGTAGCCCACCCCGCCGGTGCCTATCCATTCACAGCCGTTATTGAGAGTGATATATCCTTCTCTCTCAAGAAAATCGAGACGCGCGTTTTGGGCTCGGCAGAGAAATTGAATGAGTGCATGCACCCATTTCGGGTCGTCATACATATCCATCATCAGGTTTTCGAGCCCACGCAGGCCGGCGGCTCCGCCGGGGCCTCCGCTGAGAAACCATTTATTACCGCGTCTGCGGACTTCGAGGATATCGCCGAACGCCTCTTCCGCAAGTTCCAACTGTGCGTCCGTCGTTTTATGGTCCATTGAAAATTCCGGCATAACGAAATTGTCGGGATCCAGACGGGTTTTCATCGGCGGAACATATCCTACAGTTTCCACGCCGCGAGGAACCTGCCAGTCGAGATACGGGTGAACAAAATACCATTCCCGCTTTAGCACAAGATCGGAATTCGAATGAACAGCCTCGTGATATTCAAGTCCTTTGATGGACTCGGTCGCCGAGATTTCGCCCCAACCGATGTTGAAAACCGCGTCTATAGGGTGGTCGTCCCGTATCTTTTCGTGCATATAGACGATCATTCTCAATCGGGTTTCAAAATCGCGAGCGGTCGGATCCGAGCATTTTAACGAATCGTTCGGAATGCATTCGAGCCAGGCGCCTTCCGGAACGCAACAGACCAGGGGATAAAGGTTTTCAAGGCGATTATGCGCTATCCATGCCTTGCGTTTGGTTTCTTCCTGCGGCATTGCCGCTATTTCTTTTACGCGTTGCGCCAGGTTACGCAGAATTTCTTTTTCATTAGCAGTAATGTTCATTTGTGCTCCCATTCACGTCAAAGTCAGAAAACCGGTTTGATTTTATAAGGGTTTATTTCGACCGGTTTGCGAACAGCGGCGCTTTCAAGCGCCGCGAATATCATTTCGCTGCATATCCATCCGTCGTGGAAGGTCAATGCAAACGGCTTGTTGTTGATCACAGATTCAAGAAAGTGTTTATTTTCCTCCATCAAACCGTTTTCTTCATCGGTTGTGATTTCGTCCTTTACGTTGGCAGTTGTTCGCCACGCTAACCGGGTAAAACGGTGGGAAATAGCCGCCGAAATATCTTTTCCACATAATTCAAAGTAAAACTTGCCGTTATCGGGCGCAGGGGCGGTGTCTGCAAGATTAAGTGTGCCGACACAACCGTTGTCGAATTCATAAACGGCCGATAATACATCAATGTTTTTTTTGCCGTCATTTCGACGTGCGCTGCCGGCAGCGGTTACTCGTACAGGCTCGCCCCCGGAAAGGTATCGGATGCCATCGGCTGCGTAAATGCCCTGGCTGAGGCAATGTCCGCCGCCCTGTTCCGGGTTCGACGTCCAGTGACCCGTGGGCCAGGGAGCGTCTATCACATGCCCGTAAACGGAGTAAGCATTAGGCGCGAGTTCGCGCATTTTCCGCAACAGCGGATTAAATCGTATTTTCAGGCCCGGGAAAAAGCGCAAATGAAATTTTTTCACAATTTTCGCCATGGCTTCAAAATCCTTTCTTTTGGTAACCATGGGTTTTTCCATGAAAACGGCTTTGCCGGACGCAGCTATGGCGGTCAGATTCTCAAGGTGAACATGATTCGGAGTACAAATATAAAGAACATCGAGTGTCGGATCGTCAGCCAAACGTTTTAAATCTGTTGTGGCATATTGCCCGTCATATTCATCTGCCAATCTGTGTGCCTCGGTTTCCTTCGCATCGCAGAATGCGTCAAAAACCACCGGCAATTTTGCCGCACGGCAGGCTTTCAAGTGTTCGCCGGCTATAAGTCCGCAACCTATGATGCCGGCGTGAAGCTTTTCTTTTGTTTGTTTGACAGGTGTATTGTTCATGAGGATTGTTTTATGGCGCAAGATATATTGTTCCGTAACCGCTTGGCGATCGCCAAATTGCCCATTTACGTGTGGACCATTGCAATTGTTGTTTGCGATTAGGTTTTCCGCGTTTCGTTTGCGGTGTATCCGTGTCATCAACAGCAACGTCGAATCCAAGTACTCTGCCGGTTTCTCCTTTCAGAGGCAACATATATTTGAGTGGGAATGCATATTCAATCACGTATCCGTCCGGCAATCGTTGAGAGCCAAGTTTTGTGCCTGGAAATGTCAGGTTTGATGATGGCGCATCAGGTGCGTTACTAACGCCGGCCACGGTAAGAACCTGATAATCATCGGCAGACAATTCAGGGTTGTCAATATCGCCCCACAGATCGAGATCAAAGAAAAATTCGACGGCGTCCTGCGACCAGAATTCGCTCGGCAATTCCCATGCCGGAATATAGTTGTCATCTCGCACCTTTACGAGAAAATACAACCAGTCACTGTCCCAGCCCGCCCATATTTGGGCGGAAATATCTTCCGATGCGACGCGACTCCATTCGTGTGATTGCGGGAGATAGGCTGTATCCGGTTCGATGGCTGTTTGCTCGTTCACGGGCCAGTCAGACATATCGCCGTCAATTTCGGGCGGATTATCGAAGCGATATGCAGTCAGAACGCGTTTTATGAATTCATTTGTTGTTGTCGTACCGGCATCGGTAATAACCGTATATTTGACGCAGATTTTGTTGTCAAAGCCGCTTCCTTTTCGAATCGGCGCAGTCACATTTTTTCGTTCAAATTCTTTCAAATCGAACCTTAACATATTGGTTTCCAAATCAGCGCCCTTAACACTGATCAATTCAATCAATCCCTTTGTGGGCCGGTTTCTTTGATTGCATAACCGAAGCATCAATCCTGTTCGTCCGGAGGTGTTATCGTAGCCGATGCCCGGCCGAATATCCAAGTCGTTATAGCCGACGTTAGCAACTGAGCATTTTTCAAATAATTTGCATACTCCCTTCGCTCCCAAAGGAAACGTCATATAAACAGGCGAAGATGAAAGTGGGATTGTAACGGAACCATTTTTTGCGTCAAGTTTCGCCGGATTGGTCATAATGTCGAGCACTTCGGTTTTTTTCGGCAATGTCAGTGTTAAAAGAGTCATTTGATTGCTGTTGATATTCCGTTGCGGAATATTCTGGAGGACAGTATTGGGGTTTTCCACGGTCCAATTCGGGTCGTAGACGGTCAAAAGATCCATCTGTAAACGCGCGCGATTATCCCAAAGCGTTGCTATGCAGCCTTGTGGTCCTTCGAACAGATATGCCGTTCGCGCGGATCCCAGGTCAATTTCACCGGCAGGTTTAAGGCCGGCTATCATTATTCCGGCCAGGGAATTCGCCACGCCGACCGGATGTACAGAGCCGTCGTATTCAAAGCAAGAGCTCGGCGTAAATGCGGCCACGCCCCTGTAGGCATAAACGCCGTAATTCCAATACCAGAACCGGCGGTTAATCCCGGCGGCATACAGCGACAACAAGTCCTGTGCCGTAATGACTGCTCTGCTTTGTGGCGTACGCGGCTCTCTTGCGGAAGGCGAAACAAAATGTTTATAGAATGTGCTGTAATTATCTCCGCCTGACTCGGTATCCCATACCGGTCTGTTTTTACCGTCCGCTCTGCCGAGTTTTATCATCGGTTCCGCTCCGGTGCCCATGGTGCCGTAGCAATGGAAGGAATATATGTCGCAATAATTGAGTATACCCATCTCGTTCACGGCATGCATCCACCAGTAGCGCAATCTGTAACCGCCTGGCGCCACAATTTGAACTTCCGACCATGCCCGTTTTGCCGCCTGATATGCGCGTTTGGCTATTTCGAAATAATAATCAGGTGGCAGATCATACGGTTCGT
Organism: Lentisphaerota bacterium; assembly: GCA_016934225.1. Classification (GTDB taxonomy): domain Bacteria; phylum Verrucomicrobiota; class Kiritimatiellia; order UBA8416; family JAFGTH01; genus JAFGTH01. The sequence goes on from JAFGTH010000205.1 coordinate 7,040, forward strand.
TCCAGACTTCCCAATATTTTACTCGTCCCTTGTAACGGCCGACTACGGTTTCAACGTAATTTTCCCAGTCGGCAAGATGCGTACGGCCCGGCAATTTCCCTGGCCAGGTTTCCAGGTTCGGTTCTCCGGTAGCCCAGTCGGGTGCCGCTGCCAATATTCCCAAAATCTCCAGGCCCAACCGTTCATGGTCATCCACTATTTTGTCGGCAGCATCAAAACTCCATTTTCCTTGCTGTCGTTCTATGTCCCGCCAAAGAAATGCGGCCGTGCCGTCGTGAAGGCGATTGATTGTAACGCCGAGTCTTTGCGCTCGTTCAAGAAGCTGGACATTGCTGCCGTAATGTCCGCACACGGGCGAATTTGCTTTTGCATGCTGAGAAGTATAATTGCGCATGCGTGTAAAAACTCGTTCAGCAATTACCGGCTTGTTCGGTGAAAGTCGTAATTCAGCCCTGAATGCTCCGAACAGTTTCAGCGGTATTTTCACTCTTTTTTCGACAATTTGTCCTGATTTCAGGTTCAGTTTGATATTTCTTTCCCAGATTTTTTCGTTCCAGTAATTCCAGATTGAAAGCTGCGGCGCTATTTTTATTTTCTTTGAGTAACTGATGCTTTGTACATGCACGACAACCGGATTTTTTTCCAAGAAAATATTACCTGGTTTTTCCATGCATATAGCAGCTTCAATGTCTGTTGCCGGTGTAAACGCAGCCGCGTTTGTTCCCTCGACCAATGTTGCGCCGTCAATCCAGACATTTCCTTTTCCGCGAATGCCCAGATGCAAAGTCAGTAATCCGTCTTTTGGACTGACGGGAAAAGACAAGCGCTGCCAGGCATCATTCAGCGGAGTTCTTACGCCATGCAAACTGACATTCTGACCATCTGTCTTGAAATCCGCCGCAAAAGTAAACACCTGGTCCGGCGCTGCGAGGATGGTTTTGTAACACAGAATCGGACGTTTGGTTTCGGTCGAGAATTTCAGACTGCATTGTCCGTGGGTGGCGGTTGTATCATCCGTCATTGCGCGAGGAGATTTGTAAAAATAGGGGTGAACCCAGTTATTATGCAGACCCAGCTCGAAGCTGCCGTTTGCAATAAGGTTTTGAGACTGATTGGTGCACAAGGCCGATTCGGAGACTGGCAAAACACAGCTTGTTGCGCACACCAGCGGCAGAAATCTCAAGCGGAATTGTTTTGAGTTCAACAGAAAAGATTTTGTCCGGACTTTATTATATCTGAACATTTCCAGATCCTTTTATCGTTTTTTGGTCACGCACAGACGGGCGCATGCCATATTGCTTTTAGGAAATGTTATCCGCATTTTACAACTTGCGCCAATACATAACGTTTTTGTGTTGTTGAAACAAGCCGGTTCTTGCCGTCGTTATCGGGAGCATGTGGCGCATGGCGTCCTTGACGGGCAAGAGGAAACGCGATAATAATACTGGATCAACTTGCGCGGGATTCATATTCGTTCAATCGGTTATATATATGATTAAAGTCGCCAATCTTACCAAACGTTACGGGAGAAAGACTGCCGTTGACGATGTGTCTTTTGAGGTCAAGCGAGGCGAGATCGTAGGGTTTCTCGGTCCGAATGGAGCCGGCAAGACCACAACTATGCGCATTCTCTCGACGTTTCTATCGGCTACCGGCGGGGTAATTGAAATCGGTGGTATGGATATATTCAGGGAATCAATGGAAGTACGGCGTAGAATCGGTTATCTTCCGGAAAATACGCCATTATATGAAGATATGAGGGTGATCGAATATCTGCGTTATCGCGCGCGGTTAAAAGGGCTGCATGGCGCTTCGCTGAGATCCCGAATAGATAAGGTTATTGACTCCTGTGATTTGTCTTCTGTGGCGCGGACGATAATAGGCAGGTTATCGAAAGGTTACAAAAAGCGAGTGGGGCTTGCCGATGCGCTTGTTCACGAACCGGATTTATTGATCCTTGACGAGCCGACAATAGGTCTTGACCCGAACCAGCTAAGGAATATTCGTTCCTTGATTCGCAATCTGGCCGATCGGCATACAGTGTTACTGTCAACGCACATACTTTCCGAAGTTGAGATGATATGCGAGAGAGTTTTAATTATCAGTGACGGTAAAATTGTTGCGTCTGATACCCCTGCCAATCTTGTCGGGTTGATACGCGGGAATCCTCGCATAATAACGGAAATCAAGGGCGATTGCTCCGAAATAGTCAGGAAATTCGAAGCGATAACAGGTGTTACGAGAGTTTCATCGAAAGCCTTGGCGCAATGGAATAGAATAGTTTGCGAGTGCGAAAAGGGCACAGATGTACGATCAGAGATATTCAGAATTGCGTTGCAAAACGGATGGGATTTAAGAGAATTAACAGAGGAGAAACAAAATCTGGAGGATGTGTTTGTTTCGATTACAGCCCTTGAAAACGGTAACGGGCAGACACTGAAATAACCCGTATATTGCGCGAACAGCGTTGTTCGCGCAATATTGGTAATAGCGAAGAGAGTTATTTAAATGGGCAGATTTTTCAATATCTGGATGAGGGAATTAGGCATCTGTTTCTTATCGCCCATAGCCTATGTTACGATGGTAATCTACCTGGGGCTGTCCGGATGGGCGTTTATGCAAGGTGTGGAAAGGAATGTAGGTTCCGACGAACCGTTGCAAATATTGTTACTTGCGTCATTATTTTTTCTTTTGCCGATACTTGTTGCGGTCATAACAATGCGGCTATTTGCGGAGGAGAAGAAGTCGGGCACAATAGAGACTTTGATGACTGCGCCCGTAACGGAGGCAGAGATTGTGTTAGGCAAATATGCCGGCGCTATCGGATTCCTGATAATTGTCATTGCGCCGGGTGTAGCGTCTTTATTCCTGCTTGCGTTGCTTAGTCCGGCCATAGGCATTACCGATATAGATATGGGCGCTCTTGCCGCCGTGTGTGCAATTTTATTGTTGGTTTCGGCTTTGTTTGTGGCTGTTGGCCTGGTCGTATCGTTGCTTTCGAAGAATCAGATTGTCGCAGCTATGGCCGGTATCTGTGTCAACGGTATAATTCTTGCCATTGGGTATATGGAGTCATTGTTGCCGATGCATGCAGGTAAATTTATATCGTACATGTCTATCGAGAACCATTTGCTCGATTTTGGGCGAGGGTCCATAGATACAAGGCCGGTTATTTTCTACGCATCAACAACCATATTCATGTTGTTCACGGCAATCAGATTGTTGGGGTTAAGACGTTGGCGTTGAAAAAGCCGGCGTATCAAATGGAGTTATTTGGACACAATGACCGGTAGCAACCAGGCAAGAAAAGGCATATGGCGACAACGCGGCAGGCGTCTGGGCGTTGGTTTCAACACGAGCGTTTCGATTGTGTTGGCGGCTTGCGTTTTAGTCATGGTCAATTACCTGTCAAGCCGGTACTACATGCGATGGGATATCAGTTCCGCCGGTTTTTACCGTTTGTCGGACAAGACGAAAGCGCTTTTGAGAAGTCTTGACTGCGAAGTTGAAGTTATTGCGTTTTTCCACAAAAAGCACGATCTTTTCGATGATATTCGGAACTTGCTCAAAGAATACGAATATGCGGCGGCCGAGATACCGAATTTGGATTTGACGGTTCGTTTCATTGATCCGGACAGAGATCTGGCGCGTGCCAAGGAAATCGCGCAAAAATATGACGTTCGTGAGCCGAATGTTATTATCTTTGACTCGGGCGGTCGTAAGAAATATGTCGAAATCAAGGAGATTGTTGAATACGAACGATTAATTGATTACGAAAAGTTGTTGGATGGACGGCCCTTGGTTAAGCAAAAAAAAATCGGTTTCAAGGGCGAGCAATCGTTCTCTTCCGCAATCCAGAGCGTAACACAATCCAGGCATCCTGTTGTGTATTTTGTGACGGGTCATGCGGAACGCGACATAGAAGACTATAGCGAACACTCAGGTTATTCCAGTTTGGCCCGGATAATGCGGCGAGACAATATGGAAGTGCGATCCATCATGTTGGCCGGGCAAAAGGAAATTCCTAAGGACGCTTTTGCGGTTATCATTGCCGGGCCGGATCGGAAATTTTCCCAGGAGGAAATCAATATTCTGTCGAAATATCTGGATGAGAACGGTCGCGTGTTTTTCTTGCTGGACCCCATGGCGGATGCAGGACTTGCGCCTCTTCTTGGAAAATGGGGCGTCAAACTGGAAGCCGACGTAGTTGTCGGGTTAACCATGACGGGTCGCGAATTGGTTGTTACTGAGTATGGCGATCATCCGATAACAAAGCATTTGAGGAATGTGACAACTATGTTTTATATGCCTCGTTCTGTCTCGCCGATGCAGGAAACATACAATCACAAGAGTGTTAGCGCCGACAGGCCGCGCGTGTCGGCTTTGGCTTTGTGCAGCAAAGAAGGTTGGGCGGAGTTTAACCTGAATCAGAATCCTCCCAAATTCGATGTGGAGGTTGACAAGGCCGGCCCCATTGCCGTTGCAGCGGCAATAGAGAAGGGAGCGATAAGCGGTATAGACGTTGAGATCAAACCGACGCGTATTGTAGTGGTTGGTGATTCGTATTTTGTTTCAAACAGCGCCTTGAAACGTGGGGCGGGCGGCAATGCCGACTTTTTCATGAGCGCAATAAACTGGCTTGTTGAGCGCGAGGCTTTAATGGCTGTTGCGCCCAGAACTCCCGGAGAGCTTCGACTCGATATGAGTCGCCAATTACTCAGAACGACGCACCTGCTTATTGGCGGCGGAACGCCGTTGGTAATAGCGCTAATAGGCCTGATGGTGTGGCTGATAAGACGCAGATGAGCGCAAGAACTACAGTCACGTTGTTTTTAACGGCAGTCTTGCTTGCGTGCCTGATCTGGTTGTCTGACCGGAAAATCGAGCCGACCGAGATACGAGCAGCGCGCCGACGGGCCATTCCTCTGATGGATCTGGCGAATGTCGAGAGAATCGTAATAGACCGTGGCGATTTTCACGTAGATTGCACTCTTAACGATGGTAACTGGCAATTAGAGAATCCGGTCAAAGCCCTGGCAAACAACGGCGAGATAGATCGGATTTTGAGCGTAATAGAGGCTCTGTCCGCTGATGACATCATAACTGCCGAGGAGCGCCGCAAAAGACAACTTGGAATGCGGGACTATGGTTTGCTTCAGCCGAGGGCCAGAATATGCTTGCGCGGAACGAGCGGGTCGCAGGAGCTGTGGATTGGCAGCGATTCGCCGGTTGGGAATTGTATCTACATACGGGTTGATTCGAACGAGAATATTTTCTCTACATCGCGCGATATTCTTGAAGTCATTCCGGATAATATTGACCAATTGCGGGATAGAATCGTTATACACGGCAGTCCGTCCCGAACTGCGCGTTTGGAGATACAGACTCCGGCGCACGGGTTTATTCAATTGACACAGTCGGATGGCGAATGGCTTATTCAACAGCCTGTATCGGCGCGTGCCGACATCGGAAAAATTTTCGAGATGTTGAATGCATTATATTCGTTGCCTGTTGAGAAATTTGTATGGGATTCTGACGTGTCGGGCGATAGAGATGTTGCCGTAACCGTGGAACCCCAGGATGATTCAGGAACAAGCGCAGAACCTCGGCACTTGGATCCCGATGAAGCGGATGTTCGAATAAGAGTGTGGGTGGACGACGACAGAATTGGCAAGGAGCTTCTGATCGGTCAGATTACGGCGACCGATCCCAATCTGGTATACGCGAAACTGAGAGATAATAACTCGATCTTTTCAGTGCATAAGAAGATCCGGGATATATTCTCTGTAACAGTGGCCGACTTGAGGGATAAATACGTGTTTCCGTTGAGACCCGATGCGGTAAAAAACGTAATATTCAAGAAGGGCGACAGACGATTGGTCTTGGTTTGGGATGTAACGAAAGGATGGTTCGTGTGGGAACCGGTGCAGTGGCGGGCGGACGAACTAACTGTCAGGAGCATGTTGACGAGAATGACGCAACTCACAACGACGTCATTTATGAAAATCGCCGCCGGAGATCTTGCAGAGTACGGATTAGCTCCGCCGGACTTTGAAGTGACCCTTGCTACCGCTGATCGTTCTGCGCCTGCGTTGGAGAAAGTCGGCGCGATTTATCAAGCGGTAGAAGAGAAGGACAAGAGCTTCACGCTTATGATCGGTTCACGGCAGAACAGCGACGGCGATATCTATGCGAAACTTGCCGATACCGATTGTGTTCTTACTATATCGCTCAAAGAAGCCGCGAGTTTCGGCCCCGACGTTGTGGATCCGCTGATTTATCATGATCGAACCATGCTCGCGATATTGCCGGAAAATGTGCGAAGCATAACTCTTAAACGAGGAACCGACATACAATCAATAAAACGAACCGATTCCGGTGGGTGGATCGCCGCAGATCAGGGCAAGGAAAACATAAATTTTAAGGCTATTGACGATATATTATTTTTTGCGGCCAACCTGCGTGCAAACAGGATTGAATGTCGCAACCCTCAGGATTTGTCGTTATACGGTTTAAAAGAACCTGGATCGGTATTGACGTTTGGACTGATCGGGAAAGAAGGCATTCAGAAGTCGGTGCTTATCGGAAGTTCGTCAAAATTGGGCGGAATTTACGCAATGGTTCTTGGGCAGGATGTCATTTTTGTATTGGACAATAGTGTGGTTAATCGTCTCACCCAAAATCTGATACTTGAAGGCAAGTAGGTTCTTCCATGTCGGATCGCAACATAACTCGCACTAAACGGCGAATTCTGGTCAAGGTTTTGGCAATTTTGTTTTTGCCGGTTTTGGCTGTTTTGTATTTATGCACAGTCGGGTTTCCCCGATGGCTGATAGAAGAAATGACATCAGAAGCCCGAACCGGTGATTATGCAGTCTTTGTAGAAAGCGGGGAAATAGATCTTTTTCACGGAGTAATACTAAAGAACGTACGGATACACAGAAAAGGAATAATAGGTCCGGCGCTGGCAGAGGCGGACGCCATTACTGTTGAAATAGCATGGCGAAGCATTCGATCCGGTATTCGTGTGAGAAAACTTGTTGTTGATCGCGGTATAATAAGGCCGCTCGTGGATGAAACCAAATCCGAGATGGATTCAACCGACCGCGGGCATGAATACAGGATGCAACTACGGTTTAATGACTCCATTATTCACGGAGTTTCGGTCAAAAGTCTCATTTGCGATCTAAAGGCAAAAGGGCAACGAATATTCCTCAATGGTCTCAAAGCAGTCATTGCCGACGGGAATTCTGAAGGAACTCTTGAAGGAGACTTCGTGTATGAAGCTGAAGCCGATATAGTTGAAGGAGATCTCTCTGCCGCCTTGGATCCTCGCCTACTGCTCCCGGTCATAGATGCGTGGGATTTGTCCTTTGTAGCGGAACTGGTGAAACGATTCAATTTCTCCAAAATGAATCCGGACACTGTCATTTCATTCCATAATAAGCTTGGTTCAAATGGTGTTATGACGGTATCGGCGAAGTTCCGGATGCAGGAATTCGAGTATCAAGGAGTTGACACGCTTCGCGCGGACGGAGGGGTTGAAATCGAAATCGGGCCGGATCGCAATATCGTCAAAATTGATCCGCTTCTCATTGTCCGGCAAGAGGGCATCGCGCGGGGCGGTTTCGTCGTGGACATGGACGAACAGATCGTTGAACTTGACATTACCTGTGACTTGGACCCTCTGATGGCGGGACAAATGGCCGGGATTGTTACAGAGGGGGATCGGGCGTTCTACAGATTCGAGGGGCCGGCTAGAATTATTGCACACGGAACCGTCGGCTACGAAGATGTTTACAAAACCGATCTGACAGCCACGCTTCGAGGCAGGGGCGTGGGTTTGGATAAATTTCTTGCTGAAGAATGCTCATTCTCGATTCACATTGCCGGGCCCACTAACAGTCTTTCGGGGATATTGGGAACAATATACGGTGGAGTTTTCAGCGGTTCGGCGGTTTTTGTTGATAATTTTGCCGGTTCGTCCGACACGGGCTACACTATTATGGCCAGCGCCAAAGACATTCAGTTCGATGAGATGGCTCGTGCTCTCATGTCGGAGCCGGATTCGGACTACAAGGGGAAACTGTCCGGCGAATTGGAAATCACCGGTTTAGTCGGCAAAAACAACGTGAATACGGCAAGGGGGAAGGGACATATTAAAATCAAGGAAGGTCGCGTGTTCCAGCTACCCGTATTCGGCGGCTTATCGGAGTTGATGACCAAAATAGTACCGGGTTTGGATTTTGTGCTACGGCAGACGGATGCTCGCTCGGAATTCGTAATTGCGGATGGAAAAGCGCATTCGGAGAAAGTCAGCATTGAAGGCGATGTGTTAAGCCTAAGAGGGTATGGCGACTATTATTTTGACGGGCGTCTTGACTTTTTTGCTCAAGTAAAGCTTATGAAAGAACATGCGCTGGTTGCAAAGCTGTTGCGCGCCATCACATATCCGTTGACCAAGCTTTTTGAATTCAGATTGAAGGGAACGTTTTCCGCGCCGCATTGGTATCCGACAAATTTTTCGGGCGACCTGTTGGAAAAAATGGGGCTCAGGGATAAGACGTTGGAGTCGTTCCCGGAGGCGCCGGTTATGGAAGAACAGGAGCCGGACGCGGAAAAGGAACCCGAATAAAGGCCGGATTCTATTATCCTGTCAGAAATTCTCTCAACCGTCGGATTTAGAATGAAATTTTTTATTAAGACATATGGTTGTCAGATGAATGTCCGCGATTCGCAAGCCGTTGCGGCGTTGCTTCTTGATCGGGGGTATATTGAGGCGGATCGGGAGGATGCCGCGGATTTGATACTTGTAAACACATGCAGTGTGCGAGGCAAGGCGGAGGACAAGGCGCTCGGCAAGCTGGGCCTTTTAACGGCGAGAAAGGATGGAGTCAACAGACTTGTGGGCGCCATGGGTTGTATGGTGCAAAGGTTGGGCGCGGGTTTGTTTGAGCGTGTGCCCGGACTCGATTTTGCCGTGGGCACACGGCAACTGACAACTTTGCCGAACATAATAGAGAGCGCTCTTGCCGGCCGGACACATCTGCTTGCTATCGGCGAATCGGACGATCCTGATGATCTTTCCGGGCACAGCGAGCCGGGTCCTTCCGCGTATGTCAATGTGTTGTACGGATGCGACAGGTGTTGTGCATATTGCATAGTCCCATTTGTTCGCGGTAGAGAATGGAGCAGGAGTCCGGACCGGATTCTCGACGAAATCAAGGATGTTGTAGACAAAGGTTTCAAAGAAGTGATCCTGTTGGGGCAAAGTGTCATGTCATATGGAATGCGGAACAACGTCTGGCAGTTCGCGCCGGTTTCTGCCTACACCGAACCTTTCCCGCGTTTACTGGAAGTTGTCAATCGTGTTGAATTATTGGAGAGAATCAGATTTACCTCAGGCCATCCGTCCGGATGTACACAGGAACTTGCGCGCGCAATGCGGCAATTGGGTGCGGTGTGTGAGCATATTCATCTTCCTGTGCAATCCGGATCGGATCGCATATTGAAGCTGATGCATCGCGGTTATACGGTTGACGAATATCGTCGCGCTGTTGATGTGTTACGAAATTCGGTGCCTGATGTTGCGATAACAACGGACATCATTGTCGGATTTCCTTCGGAGACTGAGAAAGAGTTTGAAATGACCGGTCGTTTCATGGAAGAAATAGGTTTCGACAATGCTTTTATCTTCAAGTATTCTCCGCGTCCCGGCACATTAGCATTTAAGATGGAGGACAGCGTGCCGGAAGACGAAAAAATGAAGAGGAACAAAATATTGCTGGAAGAGCAGAACAAGCGGTGCCATGCGATCAACAAATCATATATTGGGAAAAAAGTGGAGGTGCTGGCGGAAGGCGCAAGCCGGCGGAATCCGTTGAACTGGACCGGACGTACCAGAAACAATAAAATAGTGATATTTGAACCTGAACCAGCAATTCGCGTCGGCAGTATTGTAACGATAAACATCGAACGCGCCATGCAGCAGACTCTCTACGGAACGGTATTATGATGAATATGTCTTTATCTTCGGCGGTGATTCTGTTTGGTGGTTTTGTGTTGCTGGCCGGTATATTGCCAGTACTCATCCCGGCGCAATGGGGCAAGTGGATGAAGAATTTCCCGCGCAACAGAGAATGGGGGTGGGCGCTTGTTGCCGTGGGTATCGGTTGGTCCGCTTATCTGATTTTCAGGTCTGCTTTTGTCAATGCTTTTCTTGATCGTTTTCAGTATGCGCGCACACTGGCATACGTGGCGGTTCCGATATCCTATTTTCTGATAATTTGCCTGATGGACGAACTGTTGGCGGCCAGGGCGTTAGGAGGATTGTTTTTATTGGCGCCGGCGCCGATACTTGCTGCAGCCCGGTGTCATGAATCGTCACTGCGAATGATAGTTGTTGTGCTGGCCTATATGTTGGTGATAGCGGGTATGGCATTGGTACTCAGTCCGTATCATTTCAGACAAGCGACTGAACGTTTATACGGTAACAAGCGAAATTGTCGGGTGACCGGATTGGTTTTTTCTATTGCGGGCGTCTTGCTTGTTGTGCTTGGCGCGACCTTGTTTCGTATCAGTCCAGTAATGCAGTGAGGGTTGCATCGGGTTGCGCCCCCAATTTCAGCGCCTGCCTGTAGTGAGCTGCGGCCGAATCTTGGTCTGGCGGATTCAGCATCAGGAGCACCTGAGCCAAATTAAAATGTGCTTCCTTCATGTTGGGATCTATAGTGAGCGCCTGTTCGAGCTGCTCCTTTGCGCGCTGAACATCATTCTGACCAAAGTACGCAGTGGCCAGTGTTACACGAATCCTTGCGTTTTCTGGGGCTTCAAGAGTCAGTCTGGACAGCAATTCGATGGCTTCCTGAAATCTACCTGTCTGGCACTGCGCCGTACCTGCCAATAATCGCATTGCGGGTTCATCGGGGTCAAGCTGAAGCCCGAGCATTGCCAGGTCATAAGCTTTTTCTGTTTTCCCTTGTATTAGAAGACGCCACGCAGCGGATTTAATTCTGGCTATGTCGGTCTTTTGCTCGTCTTTTGATTGGGCTGCATATGTCTCATCCGCAAAATTTGTGGTGTCTGATTCCGGTGTTGCAACGGCATTTTCATGCTCTGAATAGCCGTCATTTTTGATGATAGCCTGCAATTGCTCCTCGCAGTAGGCGATGCGAAACTTGACTACGCGCGGATGAACATCAGGATAGCTGGCGGAAAAAGCGCGGTAAGCCGTAAGCGCTGCCCTGTAGCATTTGCCGGCATTGTCGAGTTCGTTTCGATCGCGCGCTTCATCCGCTTTGACCAATGAGTCATATGCTTTTCTTAAATTCAATTGCAGGTCGGTTTCGGTCGCTGCAGATTGAATACACAACGCCAGGCATAGACACAACAAAGTCGCGTATCCTATTCTTTTCACAATGACTCCGTTTCTAATGAGGCCAACGGCCGCAGCCAAAATGTTTTACCGGCGCGGTCAACCGGTTCGCCGGTTTTGTTGTTTTTACTCATTTGCGATTTAGTTGACAAGCCGGGAAATAAAAAAGGGCTCAAAATGTCGTTTTTGAACAAGCGGGTCAGGCGCAGGATGAATGTTGCGTTATTTACTTCGTTGGGTATAGTATGCCTGAGAAAAGGGCCATATAATGACTGAAAATGAGATTCTTAAGATTTTATCTGAAACAGGAGCGCTTCTCACCGGGCATTTTGAGCTCAGATCAGGTCTTCACAGTAACCAATTTTTCCAATGCGCAAATGCGCTGAAATATCCCCGCATCGCGGAGAGATTATGTGGCGACCTCGTCGCTGCAATGCTGAAATCACTTGGTCGTGCTCCGGTTGCCGATGCTGTTATCGCTCCTGCGCTGGGTGGAATCATAGTGGGCCATGAAATTGCCAGAGTTCTTGATTTGCCTTTCATTTTTGCGGAAAAACAAGACGGTAAGCTTGTGCTTCGGCGATTCTCAATAGAGAAAGGGCAGCGGTTTATTGTGGCCGAAGATGTTGTTACAAGGGGTGGCCGGGTTCAGGAAACCATAGATATTGTCAAAAACAACGGTGGTACAGTTGCTGCTGTGGCGATGTTGGTGGATAGAAGCGGAAGCAAGGCCCGGTTCGAATATCCGGCATTCAGCCTGCTCAAGATGGCGCCGGTTACATATGAACCGGCAGAATGTCCCATGTGCCGGAAGAACATTCCGTTGGTTCATCCCGGATCGTAAATTCGCGAAAAGTCGTTTATGAACAAACGAAATATAATGATTCTTCTGTGGATAGCGGCAATTGGCGCTTCCGTTCTGCTTTATGCGGCCAATCTGTTTTTGGGCGATCTTAATCAGGACGAAGGCTGGTATCTTTACGCTGCGCGACTGGTCTCCGAAGGCAAGTTGCCCTACATTGATTTTGCGAACACACAAGGTCCGCTTATGCCGATTGTGTATGCCGTTGCGCATCCGCTTGTCAACGCGCTGGGATTAGCAGGCGGAAGATTATTTACGGCTCTTCAAGGGTTTGCTGCGGCTGCCGCGGTTGCGTGGTTGGCGTTTCGACTGACAAAGCCGGGACAACGACATAATGCGGCATTGACGGCATTTTCGCTTGTGGCTCTGAACGTGTACCAGAGCTATTTCTGCACAATAGTTAAGACATACGCTCTCACGGGCCTGTTGATGACATTGGGCTTTGTTGCCCTGAGTTTTATGAAGGCAAGACGGCAGATTCTACCGGCGTTTCTGTCTGGAGTTCTGATGGGAATGGCCGCAGCCGTCAGGACGTCAGCCGGTGCGGCAATACCTGTTGTCCTTACTGTTCTAACTTTTCAAGCAGTGAAGAATAAGAAGGAGGCGCAGGCGAATGCGTTCTCCGTGACGTCGGTAATATGCTTCGGTATAGGAGCAGCGGTTTCGCTTACGGTGCTTTTTGCGCCTTTTCTTGTGAAAGCACGTGAAGCGTTATGGTTCGGGCTTGTCGAATATCATACCGGACGCGATGTCGGTGGTCTGATCAAGCAATGTGTATTCAAGGCGGGATTTATATCAAGATCGGTTTATGCTTATTTTGTCGCTGTGGCGTTAGGGATTGTTGTCGCGACAATTAGAATCACGCGCTCATCCGTGTTTCGGGAAGATGACCAGACTGTGGAAACGATAAATCGGCGCGGGATTACAGCGGCATTATGGTGGAGCGCACTGGTGGTGACGATAGTGCATTTAGCGGCGCCGTTTCCGTATGACGACTATCAAACTATCGTTTTTCCTTTATACGTTGCAGCGATTTCAGTTGCCGCCGTCAAGTACTTGAATCTGGCCAGTTGTGGACCGGTAGCGGCGATAGTGGTGCTTTGTCTGATATCATCTTTCTCGTCTCCCATGAATCAGGCTTGGTTTATTGGCGAGCGGGATCGCATATGGTGGCCGCTCAAGGAGGAAACACCATTGCGAAAATTACAGAAGACAGCCGGGCTATTGTCCGATATAACGAAACCGGGCGATTTACTCCTAACACAGGATTTGTACCTTGCGGTTGAAACGGGTCTGACATTGCCGGCAGGCCTCGAATTGGGGCCATTCAGCTATTTCCCGGAATGGTCTCGCGAGAAAGCGGAAAAATGTCATGTTCTCAACAGAGATATGATGCTTGACCTGTTGAATGCTTCGTCTGCGCCTGTGGCGGCGTTCAGCGGTTACGGACTCGCAATACGTTCTCCGGCGATCACGGAACTTTCAAAACCGGAGCAGGCGGAATTAATGTCAACATTGACCAAGCGATATATGCTTTTCAGAGAAATTGAAAGTTTTGGGCAGGCAAACACGTTATTGCGCATATACTTGTTGAAACGGTGACAGATCATCATGATACAGGCAGACGGTGAAACACACGAAAACCGGACGCTGAACATGGGAATAAATTATTTAGATTTAGACAGAATAGACGAAATATTAAGCGCGGCACATATTCAATCGTGTGTTTCGCGCTTTTCGCAGTTTCACGATTTTTAGGGTTATGACTGCAGAGCGCACAAAACATTACCGGGTCGCGATTTACCGGTTGTTCATGGCGGCTGTCGTTGTCTTCATGTCCTGGGAGCCCGGCGCAAGAGCGCAAGCGCTCCGATTCTCAAACCAACGCGATATAGCGATACCGGAATATGCGACGCTTCATATTGGTCCGTTCTATTCGACTATTACGTTTATTCAAACTGTTGGTCTGAGATACAGCAGGAGCAATAACACGAATACGAGTTATCTGATTGACGCGCAGATGGGCGCCATTCAGGAGGATGGCTTGGAATTTCCGTTGATTTCGCGCCTGGAGTTCAGAAATTATCTGCTTATAGCCGCGAATATTGATCTCGATCTGTCGCTTGGGATGAGCTATGCGTATTATCCCATGGAAACGCAGGAAGACGCTTTCAATATTCATACGATTGAAGAAGGCATATTCGGCAATATTTCAATGACTATGGAGATCACGCCATTCGTGAAGGCCACCTTGTATGATAATCTTATTGTTCGTACCGACTATATAGACGCCAGGGGGTTTTCCGACGAGTATGGTGGCGACAGTTATAGGCACTGGCGTAACACGGTGGGGGTTCAAACCGATTGGGAGATGAGCAAGAAACACAACCTTGGCGCTTATGCGCATATATTGGATGTAATGCCACTTGAAGACGGCTACGATTATTACCAATTGACTGCATATCATGAAGGCATTGCCTATACATATGCGATATTTCCGGGCGTTCATATTGGCGCTCGCGCGGATTTCATACAAACCGGCTATGCCGATCCGGATCGTGTGGATACTTTTTTGCAAAGCTACTCATTAACGACGGCTTTGGCGCGAGACGATGAAAATCGCATAGGCATACTTTTGGGCGACAACACTTCGCTTACACTGGGAATAGGTTATGCGTTCGGGTACGGATACGGATATTACTGGACCGATGCGCCGGAGGAAGACAGCGGCGTTAGTGAAGGCAATAGTGAAAGCGTTGTTGGTTCGGCCGCGCTTACAACGCAATTGCGCAAAGATTTGTCTCATTCAGTTAAATTTGCCAAAAGTATAGACGGTGGTTTCAACACCGGATTTGAAACATCGGACGAATACAGCTACCGATTGTACTGGCAAGGCGAAGCGGCGTCAATAAATGGCGGATCTGCATTGCGTTATGTGCAGCCCAACAGCAAGAGTGTGAATTCCTACAGCAATTGGAAAAGTGATCTGAATTTACGATATCCCTTGATTCGTTTCGTTGATTTGTTGTTCTCCACAGCATATACGGTTCGCGTGAACAAGAGTCTTGATTCCAAAGGAGGTATTGACGCGGAATGGGCGAACGACTACGCAACATGGGTGAGCAGTGTAGGGACGTCATTTGCGGTAACCCGTTCGATAGGTTTTTCCGTCTCTTATCAGCACATAGAACGCTATAGCGATTCGAGTCTGCTGGCCTACGAAAGGGATATATTTCTGGCGTTACTATCGTATAAACACGAATTCTGAAGGAGGCGAAGATTTAAGATTCGCCAGACTTGTCTTTGGTTTTGCGGCGTGTTAGTCTCTACAATTAAGCGACACAGTTGAAACCATGAAAAACGCGAAGAATCAATGGCGAGCGCCGGGTGCTAAAATTCGGGTAACAACAGGTCGGATACGGTGTTATCCTGAGGACGGCGCAGGATCTCGATTTGTTTTGCAGCGCGTGAGATTCTTTGCTTCGCTTGGAATAATAGAATTGACAGCCTGGAGAAACATCTTTCTTTCTACTTTTATCGAGCCGTTATTCTTATCTCCTGGTTTCCGGTTTTTATTCCACGAGGGTGTCATTACATGAAAACGACCAGAAGCGTTGTTTTAGTTGCTGCAATAGTTCTGTTTCTGGCGTGGATTGTTGCGCACATGCGTCGAATAATTGGCGGATCGGACGATGTGATCAGGATTGTACTCGGCTTTTTGTTTGCATTATTGATATTGCTGCGCTGGAAACCGTGGAATCGGAATGCAACACAAGAATTACCCGGTTGGATTTCGGTTGTTATGGGATCCGTCGGCGCTTTTCTAGCCGTAGCCGGAATAATTTTTACGGTGAATCAAATAGAATGGCTGGGGATTATATTTCTGCTGTGCGCCTGTTTGTTCTGGGCTCTGCCCCGAAAATATGCCGGAGATGCGGCTATAGGGATGTTTCTCCTGTATTGGATACATCCGTTGCCCACGCAAGTGTTCGGAACGTTTCAGCTCCTCATGCAGACTCTGTCAGTAAAGGGCGCTGAATGGCTGTTGCATTGCATGAACGTGCGTGTGTGGAGCGATGCGTTCACATTGTACACAGGTGTACGGGTGTTTGGAGTGCCGGAAGCTTGCAGCGGCATGCGCACTGCCGTCACTGTTCTGCTTTGTACTCTTGGCGTGTGTGCGCTGTTCAGATTTCGCTGGTACGAGACTGTGCTCTTTGCGTTTGTCGGGCTGATCCATGTTTTGATTCTGAACATCGTTCGTATTGCCTTCATGGTGATTTGGTCTCTTCGTATGCCTGTGGCATGGGGTGAAAGTTTTCTGCACGACACGGTGGGAATATTTTTGCTGGCAAGCATTCTCATCGTACAACTTGAGGCATCCTGGTGGAAAATATATTGGGACCGGCGACGGAAGAAGATTCAAGACATTGAGGAGGGCAGGAGTGAGCCGAACGATGAAGCGACTATTTTGCCGAGAATCTGGCGTCTGGCGTTTCTTTGGGGGTGGGTAGTGATCATTGCGCTGTTTGTAGCGGCGGGTCTTGCCGGTGCGGTTTACAAGCGTCGTCCAAGCCATCGCGCGGCAATGATAGCCGGTGTAGTGGACAATTTGGCGAAGAACGACCAGGCGGCGGCGGAACGCGCCGTAAAAGAGGCGTTACGGTTGACGCCAAACGACCAATCGCTAAAGTCGGCATATTTCCGCATATTGGCTCATCGTGGCAA
>JAFGTH010000206.1 GCA_016934225.1 Lentisphaerota bacterium
CGAATGCCATGTGCAGGCAGAATAATACCGATTATTTAAAGAAAGTGTTTCAGGAATGAGCAAAACGTTTGTCGGTTTTGGTTTCGGTCCGATTCAAGGAGGGCTGTTTCTCCGTGAAGCGTTCAGATCCGGTCGCTTCGAACGGTTGGTTGTTGCTGAAGTATTGCCCGAAGTTGTCGCCGCCGTACGCAGGAATGGAGGCTCATACTCTGTTAATATCGCCACGCGATTGGGTATAGAGCGCGAGGAAATTCGCGGGATTGAGATTTACAATCCAGCTGAAGCCGGCGACAGGGACAAGCTTGTATCGGCTGTGGCTGACGCTTCTGAGATCGGAACGGCTTTACCGAGTGTTGCCGTATATTCCAAAGGCTCGCCGAGTGTTGCATGGATTCTTGCTGAAGGCATTAGGAACAAACAAACAGGACAGCATCCGTCGTGCGTTGTTTATACCGGCGAAAATCATAATCATGCGGCGGAGCTTCTGGAGCGGGCGGTCTCGGCTGAGTTATCGGATTTTGCCGAAATATCGGGGAATATCCAGTTTTTGAACACGGTAATCGGCAAGATGAGCGGTATTATAAATGATGAACAGCAGATTGAAAATAACGGTCTTGTGCGGCTTACCGACGGCTCTTCGCGGGCGTTTCTGGTTGAGGAATTTAACCGGATACTCATAACGCGCATTCGGCTTGAAGGTTTTGCGCGCGGTATAGAGACGTTTGTTGAAAAAGACGATCTGCTGCCGTTTGAGGAAGCCAAATTGTACGGACATAACGCGACGCATGCGCTGATAGGGTATCTTGCGCACAGGAAAGGGTATATTTTCATGTCCGAGGCGTCCGGCGATTCCGAGCTCGTTGAGTTTGCTCGGGAAGCGTTTTTAAAGGAGTCCGGGCGCGGCCTGATTGCCCGTCACAAAGGTGTAGACATTTTGTTCACCGCAGAAGGGTACCGCGAATATGCCGAGGATTTGCTGTTACGCATGATGAATCCTTATCTTCAAGACGGAGTCGAACGCATAATTCGAGACTCGCGCCGCAAACTCGGTTGGGATGACAGGTTGATTGGAACGATGCGCATTGCTTTGGATGCCGGCATTGTGCCGGTGCGTTTTGCCGAGGCATCTGCCGCCGCCCTGGATGTATTGTGCGCGGAAGAACGGAATACACCCGAACGAATTCTTTCGGCGCTTTGGCCCGTAGCGGACGAACCGCCCGGCAGACGCTTGGAATTGAAGGAATTGATCCTTGAACACATCAAATAGCTGTTTACGAGCACGATAGTTTATTGTAACTTACAATGATACAATTTACGGCGGAATGACATGACAGAAAAGAGTAAGTATAAAAGAATAGTTCTTAAGCTCAGCGGCGAGGCGGTACAGAACAAAGCCAAAGGGTTGAGCATAGATCCGGATGTGTTGTCCTCAATAGCGAAAAGAATAAAGACCGTTTATGAAATGGAGGTCGAGATTGCTATTGTTATTGGGGGCGGAAATATTTTTCGAGGGTTGAGCGGACAGGCGCGCGGAATAGGCAGGACGTCCGGTGACTACATGGGCATGCTGGCTACGATCATAAATGCGCTTGCCCTGCAGAATGCGCTTGAGCGTGCCGGGTTGGAAACAAGAGTTCTGACGGCCATTGAGATGCATGAAATAGCGGAGCCGTTTATTTTGCGGCGCGCGCTTAGCCATTTGGCCAAGGGTCGCGTTCTGATTTTAGCCGGCGGCACAGGCAACCCGTATTTCAGCACGGATACTGCAGCCGCGCTTCGCGCAAGCGAGATAGGCGCCGACTTGTTGCTGAAAGCGACTAAAGTGGACGGCATCTATTCGGCAGATCCTATGACCGATCCGAATGCGAAACGATATTCGAGATTAAGCTATACCGAAGCTTTGACGAAATCTCTCAAGGTTATGGATGCGGCGGCATTTTCTTTGTGCATGGAAAACAAAATCCCGATCGTTGTTTTGGATTTCTTTGAAGAAGGCAGTATAGAAGGCCTGGTGCGGGGCGAGGAAATCGGCACATTAGTCGGTGATTTTTAAGCGAAGCATACGACTTAGTAATGTGGAGGTAATCATGGATTCAGTTGATGATGTGCTTTTGGATTCAGAAGACAAAATGTCGAAATCTTTAAGCTTTCTTGAAGAGCAATTTTCCGGAATTCGTACCGGTAAAGCATCTCCGGCGCTGGTCGAAAATGTGAAAGTCGCATATTATGGCACAACTACGAGATTGAAAGAGCTGGCCGGCATTTCCACCCCCGAACCAAGGCTCATCGTGATAAATGCGTATGATCCGACTTCGCTTCAGGAGATCGAAAAAGCGATTCTTGCAGCCAACCTTGGTGTCACTCCGATGAACGACGGACGGGTCATCCGTGTGCCGATTCCTGAACTGAGCCAGGAGCGCCGCGCTGATCTTGTAAAAGTTGCCAAGCGCATGGCCGAAGAATGCCGAGTTGCAGTTCGAAATGTGCGACGCGAGGCGAATGACCATATCAAATCATTACAAAAAAACGGCAAGATCACTGAAGACAACAGAGACGAAGCATTGAAACAGATTCAGCATGATACGGATGAGTATATCAGGAAAACCGATGAGATACTGTCGGCAAAGGAGAAAGAGATAACATCTGTTTAACGACTTCTTTAGTGTTTTCTTTGGTCTCGTTCTTGGTTGACTAAAAGATGTGGCAAATATAATCTGAATTTATAAGTACAGCGTTTTAAGAGGTTTCCAGATGGCAGAAGATTCTCGATCAAAAGGCAGTCCTCCACCCAAACTGAATCTTAAAGGCAAGGTATTACAGGCAAAAGCTCCGGCTGCGGGTTCGGTGTCGCCCATACCTGAAGAGTCAAAGAAAGTTGCGCCGCCTGCTGCGCCGCAAGAAGCGCCGACGATACTTAAAACCGCAACCCGTCCGGCGACCGGCGCGATCAAGCTCAAGCCCGCAACCCAGTCTGCTGCTGCCGTGCAGTTAAAAGCTGACAGCGACACGAAGACAGTGAAGGCACAAAAACCGCTTTCAGCAAAACCTATAAATTTGACATCATCTGCCGGTGAGGACAGCGTTGCCAAGGCGAAGAAGCAGACTTCTCGCATACCGCTCGAAGCGGCTACGGCATTTCCAGGGCTTGGCGGTGAGCAATCTTCACTTGCGCCCAAGACTATTCGCATCAAACCTACCGCGTCCCAAACAGCGCAAATCAGTATTGGACCGCTTGGTGGTCCAGCGGTGAACGAGAAACGCAAAACATCGCGAATATCCTTGGAATCGGCTCTTTCCGTAGCCGGAAAGAACGATGCGGCAGAAGAGAGTACGCCGAAAACAATCAAGCTGAAACGTCCGACTGAGCCTGCTGTTAAGCCATCGGTTGCGCAGGGCGGTCCCGCCATGGTAATTACGAAAACTGCGCAGCTTGATGATATAATTGAGTCTGAAGACGGGCAAACACCGACGAAGCGCCGAACAATTAAGGTGAAACGCCCGACTCAGAGTCCTGGTCGCGCTCCTGTGACAATTTCTCGCGCCGGCGGCGAGTCGGATGGCACGGTTGAAGAAACATTTACCGAGGAATCGGCGGAAACATCTTCTTCACCACTGGACGAGCCGCATCTGGCGTTTTCGCTTGTGACGTTGGCTGCTATATTGATAGTGATCATTACACTTTACATGTTTATGGCGCAGGTCTTTGGTGTGAATGTGTCTCTTACTCAACTTTCATATGGCGCCCCTGGACTGGATCTTGGCTGGCCAGGCAAGATTTCCACAGGCCTATAAATAATTCATAAAAGAGAAATGATATGTCTAGCGATAATATTGTTGCGATAAAGAACGGAAATTGGCAGAGCGAAGTGATGAATTCACAAATCCCGGTTCTGGTGGATTTCTGGGCAGAATGGTGCGGTCCGTGTCTCGCCATTGGCCCGGTTCTGGAAGAGCTGTCAGGCGAAATGCAAGGCAAGATGAAAATTGCCAAAGTTAATGTGGATGAAAATCACCAAATTGCCGGTGAGTTTGGAATACGATCCATACCTACTCTACTTGTCATTAAAGACGGCGTAGTGCAGGAGCAAATGATCGGCGCCATGAGCAAGGCTGCGCTCAAAAGTCGTTTGGCGTCGTATATTGCATAGAGCGATTCGATTGTCCGTCTAACACCTCTTTGAGCAGTTAAGGCGTAGCTCACCCGACTATTTCACGGGTGAAACAGTGAGGAGATAACAATGAAAGCATATCCGTCGGAGCTACAACAAAAAGTATTGGCACAGGAAGCGCCGGGAGATGTTCCGGTCGCACTGAATATAATAATTCCTTCTGTGACCAAACCGGGTGAGATGTTTGATGCAAAGGTGATCGTTCTTGATAAAGCAGGTTATCCATCGCTGAAATGTGAGTGCAGTGTAAGGGTTCAGATACCCGAACAGGACGTTGTCGAAATAGCTTTTCGTCGCGGCATTCCTGCTGTAGGCAGACTTCAAAATATTCGACTTGTAAACGAGGGATTATTCCGACTGAGCGCAAGTTGCAACAACCTGAAGGCTTATTCTAATCCCACTTTCTGTACTCTGGAAGATATACCCGGAATCTATTGGGGCGATCCGCATGTGCATACCGTTCTGTCAAATTGCCATGCCGACAAAAGCAGGTCTCTAAATTTCTGTTTTACCGCTGCTCGCCATTTGAGCGCATTAGATTGGGTTGCAGCGACCGATCATGTTTCAAACGGGCGCTGTGATTTTTCCAAATGGAAGGAACAGAGAGCAGTAGCCGAACTTTACAATGATCCGCAGGAGTTTGTTACACTTCCGGCATACGAAGCGAGTTTCAAGAGCGGAGCAGGCGGCGACAACAATGTTTATATGCCGAGTTTTCCCGACATCTTCACCGATGAATATGAAAATGGTAATGTTAAAACCCTGTGCAATAAATTGACAGACGCAATGTCGGCTGACGCGTTCTTCGTAGTGCCTCATCACACAACACGTCAAGGGAAACACGGAGAGATTTCAGACGAGATTTATCCGGGGCCTGATGCCATGCCTGTGATAGAAATTCATTCAAAATGGGGAACATCGGAATACCGCGGAAACCCCAATCCGTTGAAGAAAATTCACGAGGGTCCGAGTTATGCAACGGATTTGTTGAATCGTGGATTGAAGATGGGTTTCGTTGCGGGTACGGATTCGCATGCGACCATGCCTTCCGGAGGCGGAGACGAACCGGATCATCTTGACCGATTGCCCGGAATGACGGCGATTCGGTGTGCCGAGCTCACGCGTCAATCAATCTTCAATGCCGTGAAGCACAGGCAATGCTATGCTGCGAGTCTGGAGCGAATTATCATGCATGGCTCCATAGCCGGACGCGCATTTGGAGAAGAGCTGCATTTCGCCGATCTGACGACTCCGCCGGAAATCAATGTACTGGTTGCGGCCCGGTCTGATATCACCGGCATTGATATTGTGCGCAACGGAACGACCATTCACACTATCACCCCAAATTCCTGGAAGGCTCAAATAATGTATGAAGATCGAGAAGACCTGAGCGCGGTGCAAATTAAATCACGATATTTGGGTAATTTTATATATTATTATGTAAGAGTAACCTGCGAATCGGGCGCGCAGGCATGGTCCAGTCCTGTCTGGATTCTTGGTTGATTTGCATCCCCTTGATTTTGTGAGTTTTGGAGTAAAAACAGGGGAGCAGAGTCGCATGACCCGCATGGTTCATGAAGGATCGCATGCGTGCGGGATAGGCTTTGTGGTATTGTGAGTGTTCGGGAAACAGCAGTGTCAAGCTGGCCACGTCTATTCTCCCGGCTTTTGGATTTCCGGACCCTTGCGCGAGCATGAAAATTGGACTGCCATCAAGGATTCCCTGAGCTGCCGAATATAGGTTCAATTCTTATCCGGTAATAGTATGGTCCGTTGTTTGTGGCGGTAACATCATCATAAACATTTTCAGGTGGCGTGCTGGCAATCCCTGATTCCAGGATCTGGAAGCCGGTCGCCAAATCGGTTGTGCGAAGCACCGAATAGCTCCGATTGGGCGCTGAATTCCATCTGAGCCTGGCTTTAAGACCGGTTGTAGCTTGTTCTGTGCTTGTCTTCTCCGCAATGCCCAGATCAAACACCGATGCGGCGTTGTTAGGATCTGTTCCTGCTATAAACTCGGCGCGGTTGTTCATTCCGTCGTTATCGTTATCTCGTGCCGCGTCATTTTCGTCTCCCATATCCAGGCCGTGCGTGATTTCCCATGCGTCCGGCATGTCGTCTTTATCCGCATCTGAGGTAGTAATTCCCAGTATTTTAAAATCGTCTATACCGAAATTTTGCGCGCCGCAGTTTCCGCCCCTCAGGATATATATGCCTATCCGGTCTATACATCGCATGTCTTTTACGAATTTATTTGCCGTTTTGCACGGGCCTATCGTCCATCCGGAAGAGAAATTTACCGGTATGCTGAAAAGAGCCGGTTCATCCACGGCAGTGACATGCAACGGCTTATACCATGTCAAACCGCTGCGAAATGAATGCGCTTGTAACCACAAAGAACTGGGCTTTTCATTGAAAGCGCGGAATGTAAACTCGATATTAGTTACGAGAATGCCGTCGCCGATTTCCGTCATAATTATGGTGGAGCGTGGGCTTGGCGTTGACTGTGCCGCAAATTGTGCGTTCAGATATCCGCCAGGGTTGGACAATATTGCATTTGCGTCGCACTCCCAACCGCACTGGCCGCTATCCCATGTAGTGGTAATTTCAACTGCATCCTGTCCGTGTACGGACAGGATAAGCATGCTGCAGATAAACGGCAATATGGCAGTGGATATTATCCGAAGCCTGTTTGTTTTGTTCGTTCCGTTATTCATTATTGCCGTTTTCGTTTTCATCATTACATCCAAGCCGATTCATGGCGACACCGGCTGCCACCAGAAATTTGTTCCCGATGGGATTCCGTTTGTGTTTACATGATGCCGGTAGAAGTATGCTTTTCCCGGATCGAGCGAGAATTCAGCGAATGTCCCTGTTCTGTTATTCCACCATCGGCCGTTATAATCCTGTGCCGTGGCGTCCGTTTTCCGGCCAATCAGCCAGTATACGTTTTTGAACGTATTATTTTCCCAAACCCAGATTTGGTCGCCGCGGTCGGCATGTGGCCGGGTATAATCGTACGTTAAACCGCCGTAACCGATTTCGGCAAAACCCAACTGATTTGATGGTGTCGCGCCGGTACCGTAGTTGCAGTGACATTTTGACTTGGCGAACGGCCACCCGAACGCCGTCCATGTCCACCCGTCCGGCGTAACATTATTTGTTCTGAACAAAATTGCCGGCGCATTGACGAATGATCTGCCCGTAAACACGCAATTTTGCATGGGTCTGTTCGTGCTGGGGCCTTTTACTATCCACAAACCCATACCGGCGGTAATTTCGAGATCGGCTTTTGTATCTGCTTCAAAATCCCACCAATTCGTCTCGCCCAAAGCATTCGTTACCCAATGGAAAAACGCCCACTGATTGTTTGTTGTCCTGTAATAAATGCAATCGGAATCGTTGGTATTGAAACCGGCGCTGAGCCCGTGCGCAATCTGTTTGCCTAATGTCGAATTCAGATTGTTGTTTGTGCCCAGATCAACAGGGACGGAAACCATATATTTAACGGACGGTTCTCTGGGCTGGACATACATTGCCCATTCTTCGATATTTGTGTAATGGAAACCTCGATACACGACGCCAAGACAGTAGTAACGTTGATCTGTTTCGATTATTGCATTGGTATCAATCCATTTCTTTATTCCTTCAAAAGATTGGTTTGGTATGTTCGCAACGGGGGTTTTAGTGTCGTAGGCGTTGTCTGCCGCAAGTATTCTGAATATACGACCTGAACCCAACCGTATTTCGAAATCGAGATGCGCGTTGCCCTTTGGGTTGAGGGATACAATTTCAAGACGCGATTCCTTGTTTGTCGGGGTAGTGCCGCATATATACTCATGGAAATTGTTGATGCCGTCGTTGTCGAAATCGTTGGTTGCGTCGTTCGGATAATTAATGTTGAGATCGTACAGATTTTCCCACCAGTCCGGCATGTAATCGCTGTCCGTATCGTTCATTGTGAAACTTGCCGTGGAATCGGCCCAGTCGTGACCCAGATTATTTGTCGCATAACAACGATAGTAATTAGTCTCATAGCCGGCGATGCCGGTCACGTTTGTGCAAAAGAAACCCGATTGGAATCCCATCGCGATTTCGTTGTCCCATTCCTGCTTATTCGTGCCGCCATCGGATGCACCCCAATAGATGAAAGCTTCCGGAGGTGTGTCATTTGTGCTGATGGCGCGTCCGTTCAACACTGCGGAGTTGTCTGTGACATTTGATGCGCCGCCATCGTTATCGGCGTAAATCGAATGCAACGAGTAATATACCTTGACTCTTATCCAATCAACATGGATCAAGGGAGTTGCGTCAACCGCCAGCAAGCGAACGCGAAAGTTCGCGTTCGAAAAATCGGCAGGGCGCCATTCGCTTCTTCCCCACTTGTCTGTGGCGCCGCCGAATATGGAATCGGTGTCTGTAGTGGTCTCTCGCCAATCCTGGTAACCGGTATCCGTAGCGTTCGTTTCGGCGTTCCATGAGAGTTCTATGGCCAGTTCACAGCGTTGACTATTATTCCCGGCCCACTCCAACTGCAACTTCAATACCGTCAATTGTGGATTTGTCGGACAAACCGAATTCAAAAGTTCCGTAATCCTGAAAATCGGTGTTATTTTGTCCGATGGTATCAACGTCGTCGCTTGCGTAGGCATTCTCCGGGTTCTTCCAATCGCCGTATGGTTCGCTGTTTGAAGTTGGACTTTTAAATCCGGTGTCCAGTGGATAGGCTCGGCAGGCGAAAAAAAAATACAAGAATTCCTCCTGTTATCCGTGCCATAATTCCTGTATTCTGACATTTCATGCAGACCCCTCCGTTGAGTCTCATATCCCTTGAAATATCATCATAGATTCTCCGTGAATCCTGATTTCGTTCCGTCATTTGTATGATAATGAACAGCAGTTAAATAATCAAGATTATTCGGATAAAAAAAGCGGCTAAAAACGGACGTTTTACATGCGTATAAACAGTTGTAATATGGTAAAAACAGGTTTGATAAGGTTGGATAATTCAGGGCAGCGCCGGAACAAACATTGGCGTCGGCAGGTATTGTTGATAAACAACCAGCGCAACCTTTTATCATTCCCGGCTGACGGGTTGCTTCTACTCTCAACAGGCGTTAAACAATGTCTGCAGCTTTTTCATGGACGCGCTGATAAACGCCTCGGCGTCCGGGCAAACGTTATGAAACATGCCGCGCTCACGCGCAAACGCACCGCCCCGCCATGAGGAATTGTAGGCCTCAAAACCGATATAGCCGTTCCATTGCAAAGCAACCAGTTTTTTTGCCAGATCCGGCCATGGAAGAAACCCTGTTCCAACCGCGCCGCGCGTGTTTTCGCAGGCGTGAATTCCCCACAAGCGCGGATGCATTTCAACCAAGGCCTGGGTTAAGTCCGGCACTTCAGTCGTCAGGTGATAAGTGTCCATCAAACTGTAGAGGTTCGGATGATCGGCCAGCGCGAGAAGCGTATTTATCTGACGCGGCGTGTTGGCAACGTGTGTTCGGAAATGGCTCATCGGCTCTATCGCGAGACGCACATTGCGTTGCGCGCCGTATTCGGCCAGTTCGCGCAATCCGTCGGCAACGCGCTTTGGCTCATCCGGATCGGCCGGGCCGCGCGAAACGCGGCCCGGATGTCCATAGATTGCGCCGGCATATGTAGTTGCTCCGCATTCCGCACAGGTATCAATCGCGCGTTTATGCCAGGCTATTCCGGCAAGCCGGTCATTTTCGTCTTTAAGCGAAATATCGCAATTCATGGGCCAGACGCCGCCCGGACTCATTGCCAGCTCGATATTTCTCGCGCGGCTTTCTTGAGCCAAAGCGTCAGCGTCAAACTTGATATCGTCGCCGATGCCGACTTCAAGAATTTCAAGCCCCAACCGCGCTGAGGAATCGAGAATGCGCAGCAGGTCGTCATCGGTGTAACGATCCTGCCATACGTATATATGCGCGCCGAATTTCAGATGCGCTTGTTTGCCGGACGAAGTCATATTCCTGTGTTTCTTTGATACAGGCCGTTTGCTTAGTCAGCAAACACGACCATTCCGTATTTCGACGGGGTTTTCCAAATACCCCAATCGCGTGTTGACCACTGCATTTGGAGTTTGCGATACGGCTTGCCGTCTCCTTTTCGAGGCGCGTCGGCGTCGTCAATCCCGAAATCAAGTCCTAACACCGTGCCTGACTCGGCCTTGACTGTAGGCATGGTTTTTATCGGGAACGAATATTCGATTATATAACCGCCTTTAAACCGAGCCGACCCTATCCGCATTCCCGGAAACGACTCGGCCGGGCCGACGGCAGGTTGGTCGGGATTATCCTTTGTTCCGGCAACGGTCAGGACTTGTAAATCGTCGAACGACATGTCCGCGTCCATCGCGTCTCCCAAAACATCGAAATCAAAGAAAAACTCCACGCTGTCCTGATTCCAAAACCCGGACGGAGCGTCCCATGCCGGGAAATACTTGTCGTCCAGAACCTTGACGGCCGCGTAGAAATTTTCCGCGTCCCAGCCGAACCATGCCTGAGCCGATATATCCTCTTTGGCGCATGCTTTTTCGCCCATGTAGCTTGTGTCCATTTCGACGGAACCGCGCTTTTTGAGGTCCCAGTCCGACAAATCACCGTCAATTTTCGGCGCCTTTGCCATGCGTCGTGCAGTGACAATTCGTTTCAGAAACTCGCCGGTTATCGGCTTGCGGCCTTTAATTTCGATATTGTATGAACCGGTGATTTCACCGCTCTTCAACCCGTCTTTGGCAAACGGGAAGAACATAAATTCGTTGGCATAGCCGGGCGCCGCGCCGGCTTGCTTGTCCGCTTGAAGGCGCGCGCCTTTTAACTTTGAGATTGCCAGATTGGCCGATACTTCACCGTGTGTGTTGTTTATAACATTCAAGACAAGCGCAGACTGGCCGGTTTTGGGGTCGCGGCCGACTAACGGCATTATTTCGATGTCGTCAAACCCGATATTTACGACCTTGCTTTGTCGGAAGACGTCACGAACCGCTTCTTCGTCCAGCCCGGGAAACGTCATGTACACGGGCGATGCGGTAAGCGCAACGGTGACTTCCCCGTTCTGCTCCGGCATGGACATGGGATTCGTCATAACATCAAGCACAGTTGCCCCTTTCGGCAGGCGCAATGTGAACAGCGACATTTGGTTGTAGTAACGCTTGGTTTCGCCCAGTTCCTTTAACAGGTTGCGGACTTCTCCAGGCGTCCAGTTCGGATCAAAGCTCGACAACTCCGCTTTCGGGTCGCGCAGATGATTATCCCAGAGCACGACACGCCAGTCGTTCTTGCCTCGAAACAGATACGCGGTCCTCGCACCGCCGAGCGGGACCATTCCGGCCGGCTCGTAACCGGAGAGCATGACCCCGCCGAGGGCCTGCGCGGAGCCCACTGGTTTAACGCTGCCGTCGTGCTCAAA
>JAFGTH010000207.1 GCA_016934225.1 Lentisphaerota bacterium
CGCCTGTTCCTTCAACGCCAGATCCTTCTTCGCAGCCTCAAGCTCCTTTTCAACTTTGGATATACGCGCCAGGAAATCTTGCTCTTTTGCTGCCGCAGTATTTTGAGCATCGGCCAGAGCTTTCTTTAAAGCGACCACTTGCTCGCTTATGTCATGTTCCTTTTGAGTAACAACATTCGAACGCTTCGCCTTTTCGTCTTCCAATAATTTCCTGAGTTGCTCATTCGCAGCCTGTTCATCGCCTGCAATTCGGTTTATTTCTTCTAACTTATCGGCCAATTGCCGTTCATTTCGGCGACTACGATCTTTAAGACTCTGATAATCTTCTTTAAGTTCAAGAATCTGTTTATCCTGCTCGGCAATTTTCAAGTTCTTCTTCTCAAGGTCAGCCGATAAGCCGGCAATAAGCTGAGCCAGCTCCTCGTCTTTTGCGCCGTGATCCAATGCGGTTCCTTCACGTTGCGAATCTTCGGCGGCAGGCGCTTTTGACATTTTCTGAGGCGAGCTGGAACGCACAAGCGATTCTCTGTCGGCTTCGCCCATACGCAGTGGTGTATTACCGGTTTCTCTTGCAGCCAAAGGTCTTGCGACTTGTCCACCCTCATTGCTCTTGGACTGAGACATGTGCATAGCCTTTGTCTCAAGCTTCACAGATTCTTCGCTGCTTGTACCTGCAATTTGCGCCCCGGGTACATTTTCCTGACCCTTGGACTTCAGAAGCGCTTGGGCGGATAACGTTTTGCCCGTATTCAGATTGTGAAGCATGGCATCTACATCTATAACGCCCCTATTTATTAAATATGGCGCAGCTAAAAGACTGAAAGGACCATACTGATCTCCGTTCTTCAGTTCGACGATCCAATCCATTTTCAGATCAGGAACTTTTTCTGCTGAAATCCATGTTTCCTTATCGTTGGACACTTCGTTCCCGGCTGCCACCCTGCCCTGCGCAGCCCAATCACTCAGTGTCTGCAAAGGAATAGGCCCATACGTCAATCCGCCGTCAATTCGAAGATACCATTCCGACAATTGACCCTTCGCCACTTTTCCGGCATCCACATCTTTCGGCATCGGAAAACCTCTTCTGCGGTTATCGCTATATGATTAATACTGTATCAAGTTCAATATCCTTGCTGGATATGCAGTGCGGCGTCAAGTTGATTTGAGCAACCCATCGTCGCTATAATTCGTTTTAACGGCTGATTAATGCCATATTTGCAGCGCTCATCTTCTTCTAGCCGTCATTTTCTTGATTTCTGACATGTATTTGTTTATTCAAATACCAAGAAAATGATACCGAAACCGCCTATGGTTAAAAAATATTTAATCGGCATCCTTCTGATTGTTACGGTATCTGCCGGATGCAATAGAACAGATTCCAGTCAGAAAGCCGTGGAAATCAAAAAGTCTGTTACTGTTGTCGCGCGACCTCCGGCAGTCGCCGGTTCGTTTTACGACGAACAGACAAATGTACTGCGTCGAAGAGTGCAATTGCTGATGGATCAGGCAGTTAATTTGAAGATTGACGCACAACTGATTGCTGCGATTGTTCCTCATGCTGGTTATGTTTTTTCCGGCCGCTGTGCCGCGAGCGCCTACAGGTTGATTGGTCAATCTGATTATCGCAGAGTTATAGTGCTGGGTCCAAGCCATTACGTCGCATTTTCAGGAATATCGCTTCCCGAACCGAACTTAACACACTATCGCACACCGCTAGGCGATGTTCCCATAGATACAACAACTTGCAAAGAACTGGCAAGCAGCAAAGGCTTTAGCGTGGTGGAAAAGGCCGGGGAGCGCGAACATTGCATAGAGGTACAACTGCCTTTTCTGCAACAGACAATCACATCCTTCGAATTAGTGCCGCTCCTGTGTGGAGCAATACCCGAAGACCAAATCAATTATTTTGCAAACGCTATCTCAGCACATATCGACAACAAAACCCTTCTTCTTGTTTCATCCGACTTCACTCACTACGGAACAAACTATCGGTTCGTGCCTTTTCGAGAGAATATCAAAGACAATCTGTACCAATGGCTGACAAAAGCAACCGGATTCCTATCCGCGCTGGACATTGACGGATTTAATGAATACTACTCCGAAACAAAGGATACGATATGCGGCGTTATACCAATCAAAATAATGATGGTCGCACTAAAGTCATACGGCAATGACGTATTCGGGCGCACTTTGGACTGTTACACTTCAGGTGATGTTGTCGGTGACTACAAGAATTCCGTTTCATACGCCACAGTCGGTTTTTTCTCCAACAAACACGCCAAAAACAACGGCAAGCACGAGAACATTCGCTGAGGCTCCATTTATAATGGCCAGTAATGAAAACAAATTGATACATGAAGCGATCGGAGCAGGTAAATGGTTCCCCGCCAACCCTTCCACCCTCAGAAGAGAGATTACCGACTACATTGACTCCGCGCACGTTCCAACCATTAACGGCAAAATTGTGGCTGCCATTGCGCCGCATGCCGGATACATGTATTCAGGAGCCGTCGCCGGACATACGTTTAAAGCCATTAAAAATAACAACAATGATGGCGGCAGAAATAAGACCGTTGTTGTGCTGGGAATTTCCCATAGAATCTCCTTTCCCGGTTTAGCGCTGCTGGACGGAGATTCCTTCCGAACCCCGCTTGGATTGGCGGTTATGGACACTCAAACGGCGAAAATAATGGCCTCAGAGTCCGAACAAATATCGTTCGCATACGAACCTCATTACGGCGAGCATTCCGCCGAGAATCAAATTCCTTTTTTGCAAATTGCAATGCCTGAGGCTCGTATAGTAGTAGGCTTGTCAGGGGAACACTCAAAAAAAACCGTGGAAGAAATTACACGTGTTCTTGTTCATCTTTCCGAAAAGAAAGATATAATTGTGCTTGCAAGCAGTGACATGCTGCATGATTCCAACCACTCGCTTGTCACCACAACAGACAAAGAAACCCTTACCGCAGTTGAAACTATTGATCACGAATTGATCGTCCGTAAGTGGAGTCCCGAACACCAGATATTCTGCGGAATCGGGCCAGTGGTAATTGCAATGAAATTCGCTGAGGCGGTAGGATGCCGTTCAGGTATTGTGCTTCAGTATCGCAATAGCGGGGACGACTTCCCGGAAAGCCGCGGCAATTGGGTTGTGGGCTACGGATCTGCCGTTTTTGCCACATAGCAAATTTCTGAGCATTCACGTACCTGCACAGAAGATCGCTAATCTGAATATTTCACAAAAACTCTAGGAAAAGATGGAAATTCCTTTACAACCTGTTATAGTGCAATTAATTACAAAACACTAACAGAAAGTAATTACCATGCCGATTTGCAACACACAGCCGGAGCTGTTTCCAGCATTTAAATCCAGAAAAATTGAGTTTGATTTTAATGGCGGCAGCATTACCAGCGATGCTGGCAGTCTTTTGTTAAGGAATGCTGACCGGAGCAATCCTATTGTATGAATTCGACTTCTTAACCCGCTTATTTCACGAGTTCAGTCCCATCAAGGCCAGTTCCACAAAGTCTTATCCCACACGCATGCAATTCTTCATGAAATATGCGAGCCAAATTTACCGGCAGATACAATGTGAATAATAACGAGTTAACCTCATATGTCAGCACGGTTTGTATTGATTCTTGAACAAACACACAGCATAATGCCCACATATAAACACAAAAGGAATCTCCCATGCGCGCGCAACTCATAGTTGCATTAGACTTGCCGACAATCAATGCCGTTCCAAATATCGTTGACCGACTCCCAGATACCGTATCATGGTACAAAATAGGCTTGGAACTCTTTGCGGGAAACGGACCAGCCGTATTTGATTATTTGCTGAATAAAGGAAAAAATATTTTTCTTGATTTAAAACTCCACGATATACCCAGAACCGTCGAACGCGCCGTCAAATCCATAGCCGCTCATAATGTCGCAATGATTACGGTTCACGCAAGCGGCGGTAAAGACATGCTCAAGGCTGCGGCGGATGCGGCAAACACATGCTCGTTTAAACCTAAAATAGTCGCGGTAACGACTCTGACAAGCCTGAATCAAAAGGATTTGAACGAACTCGACATCCAATGTTCGGTTGCAGAACATACCGCCGTTCTCGGCAACCTGGCAATTTCTTGCGGCCTCGATGGCTTGGTCTGTTCCGCGTTTGAAGCCGAATCTTTACGCAAAAAATTTGGTGATGCTCCCGTTCTCGTTACTCCCGGCATTCGCCCTGCCGGCACAGACGCCGGTGATCAAAAAAGAATCGCCACGCCGTCAATTGCCGTGCGCAACGGCTCCAACTTTCTTGTCGTTGGACGACCAATTCTCGAAGCCGAAAATCCGGCTTCTGCCGTCATAAATATCCTACAGGAAATGCAAGCCGAGAACGCGAACGAATGGCAATAAACCACTGCGTCGCATATGTCCGGCTTTTCGACTGCAAAATTTGCGATCACGCCCGATCCGTATTCTGTTGCCATAAATCGTCCATAGCCCAAAACACTACAGGAAGCATTTGACAACATCTTTCATGGCAGAACATAATGCCGGCCATGTCAATTATTCGGATCGGAGAGTAAACCATGATAGTTCAGGCAAAGAAAAAAACGACTGACAAGAAATGGAAAAAATACCGAACTGTGACAATGGCCGGTCTGAAGGGTTTTGAAACTCGTGATGCAATCAAAATAAATCAATATGGCGGAAGAACTGATAAACTCTATAAAGCCACAGGCTTCTTCCGCGTAATGAAAAAAAACAAACGATGGATCATGACCGATCCTGATGGTTGCCAATGGTATCAGGTAGGCTGTAACCATGTGGTTGTAAACCACACGAAGCAGGGGCAAAAGGCGCTTGCCGGCATCTACGGTTCAAAAGTCCGTTGGGCCAAAGACACGGCAGCACAACTTCGTTCTCTCGGCTTCAATATGCTCGGCTGCTGGTCCAACTGGCGCGCATTTCAGAGATCGGCGCCAATGCCATATACAACCCAATCCGATTTCATGAGAGAATTCGCAAAAAAAATGAACCTGTTAACAAAAAGAGGACGGGACTATAAATGCGGATTCTTTCCTGTACTCCACCCCGCCTTCCCGTCTTTCTGTAATGAGCATGCCAAAAAAATGCTTGCAGATACCAGAAACGACCCTTGGCTGGTTGGTCATTTTTCTGATAATGAGCTGTATTTTACGACCGACATGTTGAAAAGATGCCTGTCGCTTCCCCAAACCGATCCCAATCACCAGGCAGCTCGTAAATGGATGATTGAACATCGGATATCCTCCATGAAGTCATTTCCCGAATCCATCAAACTCGCTTTCGTGCGATTTGTCGCCGAAACTTACTTCAAAAATGTAAGCAAGGCTATTAAAGCGGCGGATCCAAATCATCTTTACCTGGGCTCCCGATTTGCACTGGATACTTCCTCAAAGAGTAATGTTGCGGCACAACGCCCACTCTGGGAAGTTGCCGGAAAATATGTAGATATTATATCAATGAACTGGTACAGAAAATGGACACCGGATAAACGGACCATGAATACTTGGAACCGCTGGTCAAATCGCCCGTTTGTAATCACAGAATGGTATGCCAAAGGAATGGATAGCGGAATGCGCAACATAACCGGTTGGGGCTGGACCGTAAAAACTCAGAAAGATCGCGGCAGGTTTTATCAAAATTTTGCCATCGGATTAACAAAACATCCGGCTTGCGTAGGTTGGCACTGGTTCAAATACATGGACAACGACACGACCGACAAAAACGCCGATCCATCCAATAGAAACAGCAACAAAGGCATCGTAAATTGCCTGTACGTACCTTATTTACAGTTGATCGGAGATATGAAAGAACTAAATGACCAAATCTATCCCCTGCTTGATTATTTCCACGCCTCGTCGCAAGAAAGAAAAAAACCTTGAAAGCCTCCGGCACAATGCCCAGCCAGGTCATGAAAACCGAGAGCCCCCCAAGTATCATTCATCAGAAAACAAACACGACAATACTGAATTTTTGGTACGCTCGCAGAGCGCACCAGCAAGCAACCGGGCGAGCCCGGTACACAACCATCGGTCACAACCTGTTCGAAGCCCGCTGCGCGGTCTTCTCAAGGGCGAACCGGAACGTTGGCAGAGGGAACTATGAAATATAAACCGGATTTTGAGGAAGCTATTCCACGCCTGGAAGCATTTTGGCGTGGCGAGTTCATTGATCGCCCATGTATGGATATTACTGCTCCGAAAGGTAAACCATTCCACGGCCACGTACCCGACACGATTGAGCAACGATGGACCGACCAGAATTACATAATTGAAAATGCTGAAGCCAAAATGGAATCAACTTATTTTGCAGGGGAGGCCGTTCCAATTTTTCGTCCTAACCTGGGCCCCGATCTGTTTTCGGCGCTATTGGGCGGTACTATTTGTTACAACAGCGAACGCACATCGTGGGTAGCACCTTTTCTGGACTGGAATCATCTTCCCTCCTTCGAGATAGACGAAAACTCTTTCGAATGGCAGTGGCACATAAAACTCTATGACCGCCTAAAGGAACGTTCACCTGATCGCTATTTCGTAACTGTGCCCGATTGCCACAGCGGCGGTGATGCGCTTCTGGCCATGCGCGGCGGCACAGACCTGTGTATGGACATCTATGACCATCCTGAAGAAATCAAGACGGTTATGAAGTACTTGGAGAAAGCTCTGGTACGTTTTAACGAAGCATTTCAGAAAAAGGTAAAGGAAACCGGCCAGAATGGCCATGTAACTTCTTGGCTACGGACGTGGTCACCTGTATTTGCCACACCAGTTCAGCTTGATCTGCTGGCGCTCATTTCCCCGGCAATGTTTGAGGAGTTTTTCCTGAATGAGGTAAAGCTGCAGTGCCATGTTGCTGAAAACACAATCTTTCACCTTGACGGTCCTGATGCTATCAAACACTTGCCGATTATTTGCGAGTTGCCCGTAAATGCTGTCCAGTGGGTTCCTGGCGCAGGGCAAAAACCCATGATTGCATGGCTGGACCTGCTCAAGGAAATACAATCCTATGGTAAAGGCTTGCACTTAAGCTGCCACAAGGATGAAGTAGAAGTATTGGTCTCGGAGCTTTCTTCCAACGGTCTTTACATATGTACAAGCGCCGACAGTCCGGAAGAGGCAGACGAATTGCTCAAGACGGCACGTTCCTTAGCACACAAGTAACCAGAAATTCTTTGGTCTACGTTAAATCTCGCAACTGTAACACGAGCTTGAGGCCACCAGTAACATTGC
>JAFGTH010000208.1 GCA_016934225.1 Lentisphaerota bacterium
CGGCGCTGGCCGATGGAGAATCGTCAATTAGCGGATTTCTCAGAAGCGATGATTGCATACGCACACTGGGGGCGCTTGCAAATCTTGGCGCCGTTGTCGAGGATGATGGCGAAACAATAAAAATACACGGTGTTTCCGGGAGAATGACAAGCCCTGGTTGCGTGATAGACATGGGCAATTCCGGCACGGGAATTCGTCTTATTTCGGGCCTGCTCGCCGGGCAACAGATTACGGTCGAGTTGACAGGTGACGAATCCTTGCGGTCTCGACCTATGGATAGAATCAAAGTTCCGCTGGAAATGATGGGAGCGGTTGTGGATCTGAAGGGCCATGGGGGATGTGCGCCAATCAGGATAAAAGGCGGACATTTGCACGGGATTAGCTACAAATTGCCGGTTGCATCCGCGCAGATCAAGTCATGCATTCTTATGGCCGGCCTTTTTGCCGATGGAATTACGGAAGTGGTTGAGCCGAGAGCTACTCGTGATCATACGGAAATAGCAATGCGTTTGATGGACATCAATGTAAGTGTTGTCGGCAAGGCTATCAGGATTGAAGGTTACGGAACTCATCCGCCACATCTGTTGGCAAGACAATGGCGTGTGCCGGGCGATTTTTCATCGTCCGCGTTCTGGATTGCAGCAGCAGCCGGACACGAAGGTTCGGAACTTACTGTAAAAAACGTCGGATTGAATCCGAGGCGCACCGCTATGTTGAATATTTTGCGACGAATGGGCGCTGATATTGATATCAGACTTGACGAAGATGTCGGAGATGGAGGCGAACCGGCTGGAACGATAACTGTAAGAGGGCATTTTCTTGAGGGTACGGAAATATCGGGCGATGAAATTCCCAATGTGATAGACGAGTTGCCTGTGATCGCAGCCATTGGATCTGTATCAAACGGAAAAACCATAATACGCGATGCTTCGGAACTGCGCGTGAAGGAATCGGATCGAATAGCGACAATGCTTGAAGGTCTTATAGCACTTGGTGTCAAAGCGCGGGAAATGCCTGATGGCCTCGAAATCATCGGCAATGCGCATATCAGGGGCGGATGTTCGGTTCAAAGTCACGGTGATCATCGGATTGCAATGGCCATGGCAATTCTTTCAACATTTGCCGACAGCGCCGTTGCCATAGAAGATGTCTCTTGCGTGGGCACCTCATACCCCGGATTTTGGGACGATATGCGGAGGCTTACGCGATTATGAGCCGGATAATAACAATAGACGGACCCTCCGCATCGGGAAAATCCACCGTTGCCAGACAGATCGCAGACAGAATCGGCTTTGTATATGTTGATTCAGGCGCTCTCTATCGTGGTATGGCGTGGAAAGCGTTGTTGGATCAGATTGATATCGGAAATGACGCTTGTTTGGATCAATTCGCCCATGATGTGATGTTCGAGTTTTTTTTACGGGGCCGGGCTGTGCGGTTTTACATCAATGGGCAAGAACCGGACAAAGAATTACGAACTGTCGAAGTGGACAATGTGGTAAGTGTTGTTGCGGCAACGCCGGCGGTTCGGACAAGAATTGTTGGATGGTTGCGTGATATGGTTCGTTTTGGAGATCTGGTTATAGAGGGCCGAGATATTGGAACAGCAGTATTTCCCCAATCCGCGCATAAATTCTATCTGGATGCTTCACCGGAGCAACGGGCAAAAAGGCGGCATGCGGAGATGAAAAATGGCGATCGGCCAAGTATTGATGATACAATGGCGTTTCTGGAAAAGCGTGACAATATAGACTCGAGCCGAAGTACCGATCCTCTTAAAATACCGGCAGGCGCAACAGTTATTGATTCGAGCAATATGCGGGTTGACGAAGTGGTCCGGCAAATCCTGGCAAAATTGCCTGATGAGTGGTACAGTGTGAGATGAAGGGTATTGTCCTTGCATCGCCTTCCGAATGGATGTAAAGTTCAACTCCTGAGAAAAAAAGGTGCATATCTGTGAAAGAAGAGTCCATAGAGGCAAATGGTGTGGTTGTGAAGGTTCTACCTGCAACTATGTATAGAGTGCGCCTCGAAAACGGTCACGAATTGATAGCTCATATTTCCGGGAAAATGCGGAAGAACTTTATTCGCATAACCGCAGGCGACAATGTGACAGTTCAGGTATCGCCGTATGATTTGACCAAAGGACGCATTACCTATCGCCACAAAGGTTGATCTTGCGCTAAGTCAGACCGAACATCTTGAGACAACCGCGAATATCTTTTGGTAGGGGCGCTTTTACTGCGATTTCCTTTGACGTAAACGGATGTTTAAATCGCAGACCTGATGCGTGCAGCATTTGTCGCCCGATTTTCATGGTTTTTGAGGACGCAGTCGTTTTGACGCCGTAATACCTGTCTCCAAGCACCGGATGGCCTATTGAATGCAGGTGTTTCCGTATCTGGTGTGTACGACCTGTTTCTATTGTTATCAGCAAGTGGGTTGCCGTCCGGTTTGTGTCGAGTACGCGAATATGCGTTAGAGCTTGTTTGCCGCCGAGCGGTGTGGCAATGGTTCGATTCTTGTCGCGCATACATCCTTGAACAATGGCGTGATATGTTTTGCGTATTTTTCTGTTGCGGAATACCGACACCACGGCGTCAAACGACTGTTGGTCACGAGCCATGAGCAGACAACCGGACGTGTCTCTGTCCAGACGATGCGCGGCTTTTATACCGGGACAGTTCAGTTGTTGAGCTACAGTTT
Organism: Lentisphaerota bacterium; assembly: GCA_016934225.1. GTDB lineage: Bacteria > Verrucomicrobiota > Kiritimatiellia > UBA8416 > JAFGTH01 > JAFGTH01. The sequence continues at coordinate 2,707 of JAFGTH010000208.1, forward strand.
TTTCCAGACTATCCGGGCCGTTTGACAGCATTCCGGAACGTTTGTTGATAATCAGGTAATATTCATCCTCGTATATGATTTCCACGCTTTTTTCTGTCGGAACGTGATTACGCGCATTTGTAATTTCTACCTTATCCCCGGATTTCAGAATGTGTTTGGCCATCCATGTCCGTTTTCTGTTAACAAAGATGTTTCGTTGATCAAGCAGATCTTTTGCGCGACTATTGGAAACAGTCAGTTTGCCTGCAATAAAATGAAGCAATGTCATTCCGGCATCTGATCGGTTGGCTATCAATAGAATAACGCTCATGATATACTTTTGCTTTTTTCAAATAAATTATATATTACATTCATCGTAATTGTTTAGATTATCCTCCTGTTGCTGTAATAGAAAGCAAGAAAATTTTGTGGTCTGAGACTGAGGTTTCCGGCATTTGATTGGAGTACAAATTGAAACAAAAACTCAGTCCAACAGAAATGAGACGGTACGAAACATAAACTTTTATTTCAAGAATTAAGAACAAACAGGCGAGTGTTAATTGTCCGTGTCACCGGTATGTTATTGGCATGCTTACTCTCAGCATCTACCGCGGATGCCGTCATGGTATGGGATAGGAAAGCTGGCGTTATATCCGAATATTTTGAGTACCATGAACCTGGAGTGATGAAGGAGTATGGCCTACAAGCCGGCCCAAGCGTCTCTGTATCCTGCAAGTCTGGCGCCTGGCGTTGGAATATTCTCGGCGATTGGCGGTTCGGGAATCTTCAATACGTCGGCGGAGTCGGCGCATTCTCAGGGTTGTTCAGAGTCAAAACTCCCAACGACGTTTATCAACTTCGTGTAGGCGGCGGTCGAACCATTGCGCTGGGTAGTCTGGCGCTTGTGCCGTGTCTGGGGGTGGGTGTCCGCCATTTAGTCAACGAACTCCCGGACTACGGTGTTCTGCAGGGTTATACGCGAGCGCAAACGTACATCTATGTGCCGGTGACTGTGTGTTTGGAGACGAAATTGTTCGACAAGAATGTTGTTTGTCGGTTTGAGTATGATTACTTTGTGCGCGGGTACAATCACGCTATGGACGAGAAGCTGGAACAGGACGCTGGATTCGGATTAAAGGCATCAGCATCCTTGACGTGGGCCTCGTTATCGTGGTTGGCAGGTGCGGCATTAGAGATCGGGCCTTATATTTCATATTGGGATATCGAGATATCGAATCTGTCGGGCGGATTGTATGAACCGTCAAATTATACCACTCAATTTGGTTTGCGGTGTGTTGCCATGTTTTAATGAAAAGACACACTCTACCATGTGAGACTACATGAGTATGTCTTGCATTTTCGCTAAGTCTCTTTGCGTTCTACTACAGGATGGTATACGGCTCTGCGCTCCATGTGCCGTTGTCGCCTGATGTGTCCGTATATGTGCCGGTTATGTTGCCGCTATCGTCAACAGTTCCGGTAAGGTTTAGCGTCGTAGTACTGATCGCGGGTATATATGACGTGCCGGTGATTGTGACTGTGTTGTCGTTGATCGTGCCGATCAGGGCATAGTATGTTGGTCCTACGGCGGGTATGATATCGTCTGCGATTGTTCCTGTTATGTCAGTACCGCTCTGTGTCAGTGTCATTAGTTTGCCGGGCGAAATCTCTCCGGGTAAAGCCGATACCTTGTTGAAGGCATAAGTTCCGGTGACGTTTATTGGCTCCGGCGCTGTTTCTTGTATCTTGACTTGTGTCTTTACAATGATTTTTGCTTCTACCGTCCCGTCTTCATTCATGATAATATCTCGGATTATCACTTCAGTACGATCTTGTACCTGGATGTCAATTTTAACTTCGACGCCATTGTATTCAATGATGATCGTATAATCGCCTGCGGGCACTCCTGAGAAGTAGAACATGCCATTTTTGTCGGTAGGCCCTTCGATATCGGTTCCATCAAGACGCACCCAGGCTTGGGCTACGGCGCCTGGCACGGTCTCAACATTGCATTCAGACACGTTGCCCCTGACAACGGAGTGTCCTGTTCCTGCAATTATTCGCACTTCTGAGTCGCTGTCATTACAGCCTGTAAAAATTCCGCATACAACCATCGCCGCAACCACGCTCGACAGAGCAGTTCTTTGATTCATTAGCAAGTTTCCTTTTTTATTGACGAAGTTAAATTCTCAATTTGCCAAATGCTCATAGCGATTAGTATCATGCAGGTCAAGAATTGTTTCGAAATTTATACAACCATACCGCAATCCATTCATTATTAGGCTGTTTTATTCATACAGCTTCATTCTCAATGCCTTGGTCTTGATTGGCCTGTACGCCGAAAGCTTTCGTGGGCAGTTTTCGGGTGTAAAGGGCCATGTTATGTGATAGGTGGGCAAAGATTCAAGCAGCCATATTGAGGGGTTGTTCTGTTGATGCAGCGAGCATGGCGTGGAGCGCGGTGGACAGTTGTCTGCCGTGGTCGGTGAGGTGGTAACGGTGGCGGTTGGGCAGTTTGCCTACCTGTGTCGGACACGGCAGACAAGCGGATATGACCATGATCACGCAAGAGGCGAAGATGGCGGGTTATGCGGGCTGAAAGATGTTTATCGGTACGTCCGGCGCCCCATGGGCTTGCGACGCTGACTTCGCGCTTCCGCCAATAGATGATGGGATTACGGCTTGATGGTTACGTTCACTTTCGACTTGTCACTTTAGACCGGCGGTCGGTACTCTTTGATTGTTTGTATGCACAGTGAAAAGCCGATGGACGGACATTGCAAAATTGAGCGCGCCGTCCAAAATCAGATTGCGAGAATGTGATGACTGAATTATTGCCTATAATACGCGACAAGAGTTTAGCTGACATCGAGGAATGGTTCATGTCAGGAATGGTGAGGGAACCTATTCCGATTCATGAAATGACGGATACGATTTCATATCTTGCAAATATCGGCGAAAACAAATTGGCGGTCAGTTGCGCGGATTTACTTCAAGATTGTCTCAGCACGGAGGAGCACGTTGAGAATTTAATCAGTATTTTGAGCTTGCGGTGTCGAATCGAGAATGACTCTTCGAATTTGAAAAATCTATGCCGCAATTCGCTGAAAAAAGCGTTGCCTGAGCGGCGAGGTCTGATTTTGATGAAAAATAGTGGATTTGAAACGGATACAAGCGCTTTGGAGTGTGTCCGACGTTTGGATGTTTTACGGAAACTGGCGCCAGGAGTGTTGTGCCTCGACAAAACATGGGGCGCCGGCGAGGTTAAACGCGTGGACGATTTCTACGAAAAGGTGACAATAGATTTCGATAAGAAAAAAGATCATCAGATGTCGTTTGCCTATGCGGCAGAAACGCTGGAAATCATTTCCGAGGATCATGTGCTGGCGCTTAGGCGTATGAAGCCGGAGATACTGAAAGAAATTGCCGGAAATGATCCGGCGCGTCTGGTCCTTATGATTCTGAATAATCTGGGGCCGACACGTGTGGAAGATTTAAAAGATATTGTTGAGGACGGGATTATTCCCTCTTCAGACTGGAAGCGATTTTGGGATTCCGCCAGAAAATCGCTGCGCGCCAATCCGCTTGTCGTTATTCCGGCGAAACGCAGTGATTCAATTCGCCTGCTCGAAAGCATCGCGGACAAGAATCTGGAAAAGTTGGACGCGCTTGTCATGGAACGCGACCCGGATTCAATTTTGAGGCTTATCGGTGATATTGTGCAGGCAGCCGGCAAAACTGGTCTTGCCGCCGATTGTTTGGCTGAGGTATCGCGCCGTCTCGCGTATGTTGTGCATGCATCCGATCCGAGCAGACTTGATCTGGTGGCTAAGGCTGTAGTTATGGCGCAAAAGCTTGATCTTGCCGAGATTGAAGATGCGCATCAGACCGGCGTTCTTAAAACGAATACAATTTTGAGAAGTCTGCTTGAAACAGGCCGATTTACGCAAACAGTGCGCTTGATGCCGGCGCGCGATGCGCGCGATCTCCTGAAAATACTTATGAAATGTGACACGGAAAAAGTTTCAGATGTGTTGCTCGGATGTCAGGCCGATTTGAATGTCGGTGTTCTTGGAGAAAGTGTAGAGGCGTTGGTTTCCATGGGGAAGGGAGATCTATGCGCCGACAGTATGCGGCAGGCTTTCGGTTCCAGGAAAGCCGGAATGGCATTGCTTTACTGGGCGTGTAGAAACATCCGTCGTTTCGTTGAATGGTCGCTCGCATCTCCGGCCTCTCTGTTGGAGCAGGTTATAGATGCGTTGAGCGTGAAGACCTCCGGTGAAGATCTGAAAGTTCAGAATCAACTCAGCAGTTTATTGGAACAGAAAAGCTGGCTTGAAGAAGTGTTGGGCATGTTGAACTCGGAACAGAGGTCAGCAGTGTTGATCAAGGTGCGCGATGCGCAGGCGATGAATACAGGTTATGCGCGTTCGTTAATGGCTCGTATGATCAAGATATATCCGAATCTTGTCAGTGTAGCGGCTTATAACGATACGCATGATGAGCCTCAGGAGAAACACATTCGATTTACATCCTGGCGGAGTTACAATGAACGCAGAACGCAGTTGCGGATATTAGTCGAGAAAGAGATTCCTGAGAACAGTCGCGAGATTGCAGTTGCGAGGAGCTACGGTGATTTGAGAGAAAATGCCGAGTACAAGGCAGCGAAAGAACACCAAGGGATACTGCATCGCAGACGTGGCGAAATAGAATGCGACCTTAAAGAAGTAAAAGGAACTGATTTTGAGAAATGCCCGCATGATGTGGCCGGCGCGGGCACAATGGTAACTATAGACAGGCCGAACGGCAAATCGGAAACATATTGCATTCTTGGTGAATGGGATCGTGATGAAAAACTTGGCATTATATCGAACCAAAGCCGATTAGCGAAAATTCTTAACGGACACAGGCCGGGAGACAACCTGCAGTTGCCTGCGATAGACGGTGAAGAAAATTGCGTTTTAAAGGAAATTAGGCCCATAACAGAGGATATCCGAGCCTGGATTATGGGTGCCGAGAAAGCCTGATTAATGGAATTTCGTCTTCAAATTTTTTCGTTCAGCGCTGTTTCGCGACTCTTTGAAAATGTTCCCTTGTAACTCGATAGAAATGTCCCCGAAATATGTCTGCCAAGGCCGCCGTTATTGAGGATCGCGGTATATTCATACAGCTTCATCCTCAAATACCTTGATCTTGATTGGCCTGAACTCGTGAAATAAGACGAGCTGTATTGCCCATTCTTGGGGGACGGGAAAACCAGAGAGTCGTACCATTCTCTCGGGAAACGACAATCAAATAAAGGGAACATTTCTAATGAGTCCAAAATTGGGACATTTCTATCGAGTCTTGACAAACTGTAAAATAATATTGACAAAACGCGCAGTTTTAGTACAGTACATCCATGGTGATGGCCGTTATTAAGTGTGGCTGTGGGAATGTCGCAACTTATTAGGGGTAGTAAGTGGACGCTGAGTTATTTGGCGATCAGGTTCAGATTGAGAGGAAGCTGTTTACCTTCAAACTTATGGAAAATCCGAGGGGGCGATTCCTCAAGATCACTGAAGATGTCGGCGGCAGACGCAATACGGTAATTATACCTGCGACAGGTCTTGAGCAAATCAGGGATATTTTTGATCGTGCAATCAGTGCTGGCCATGCGGCGGATTCATGTGAGACAACAAGCGCTGGAGAATAGGAGAATGTTGCGCTTGAACCTGGTTCTCACGTTAATTTTGATGATGAGTTTCACAGTGATGGCTGTTGCCAATGCTGTGAATTATTGCGGTTTGTACGCAAACGTCGGTACTTCAGTGTTATGTTTATCCGTTGTGCAGGAATTGCTTGACGATGTTGTTCGTGGTTTTCCTCGCGAATCGCTAAAAATATCGGGTGATATAACTGTTCGCAAACAGCGAGGAGTAATTACACGCGAAATGGAGTTCGAGATGCGTTTGGATTGGGGTGGCAATCCGGCTTCGGCGGAATATACAATTCGCGACGCATTTGGCTCAAATCTCGAGAAAATGACGGTCATTCGGGCCGAGAATGGATCTGTGACATTCAAATATGCGTCTGGAAAAGACCTGACTTCGGCGGCTTGTCCGAATATAGGGGAGATGATACAGGGAACGGATATGAGCTGGATGGACTTGACATTGGGGTTCCTATGGTGGAAAGGTGGAAGCTTGATTGGACAGGAATTCGTACGCGGCCGCGAGTGCCATATTGTTGAGATTCCTGCTCCGGCTAACGACCAAGGCCCGTATGGCAAGGTTATGCTATGGATAGATCAGCGATTGCATGTAATACTGCAAGTCGAAGGTTATGGACACGACGGTGAAAAGATCCGACGGCTTTGGGTGAATGGGTTCAAGAAAATTGATGATCGTTGGATGATAAAGGACATGGAGATAGAGAATTTTCCGGTGATACGCCGGACTAAGATGCGCATTCGTGAGGTAGGTGTAGATACACGATCATGAGTGCTGTTCCTGTATTGGAGTGCGTCACACTCCTTATACTTTTTATTTTGTCCGGTTTCTTCTCAAGCGCCGAGACTGCGCTGTTTTGTCTCAACCCTGCACAGATTAGAAAGCTGCGCCGTTCCCATCCACGCGCTGCGTCGCATATTGAAAACATGCTTGTTGCGCCTACTCGTTTACTATCAACAATTCTCATCGGCAACACAATTGTGAATATAGCAGCGGCTGATATGGGTTTTGTCGTGGTAAGTCATATTTGGCCTGCTCATGGAGAGGTGATTGCAATTCCCGCAATGACTATACTCCTTTTGTTGTTCGGCGAATTGACTCCAAAACGTTTGGCAATGGCCAAGGCAGAATTGTTTGCCACTGTATATGCGCCACTGCTTGTTTTTCTCATAAGTTTCATAACTCCTTTAAGATGGGTGCTTGAGAGAACTGCGGGTTTGTTTGTAAAAAATTTGCATGCTGCGCCCAGATCATTAACCGAAGACGAGTTTTTGGGCGTAATAGAGGAGGGGGAAGCAAAAGGCGTGCTCGATAAAGAGGAACGAACAATGGTGGACGGAATCATCAGTCTTGAAGACATGCAGGCAAGTGATGTGATGACCCCGCGCGTGGATCTGGTAGGGATCAATCTGGAGTCGTCTCTTGAAGAGATGGAGCAAGTTGCGCGAAGTGTTTGGTTTCATTACCTGCCTATTTATCGTGGTGACCTGGATAATATAGAAGGGTTGCTTGACTTGCCGCGCTTTTTGTTGTCGCCGGAGCGCAATCTTGACGCCGCACGAGTACCGGCATGCTTTATCCCGGAAACTGCGCCACTTGACACGATTCTGACTACATTTCAGAAAGAACAACGCAGAGTGGCGATTGTAGTGGACGAGTATGGCGGAACGGCTGGCTTGATTACTCGGGGCGATGTTTTGGAAGAAATCGTGGATGATGTGGAAAGCGAACACGAGCGCGAGGTTCCGCTGATTGAGAAAGTCGGCGAGAGATCCTGGTTGGTTGATGGCAGTATCAGTTTGGAAGACATAAACGATGAGCTGGGATTGGCGCTGGAAGCCGAAGGTGCAGATCGTATTGCAGGTTGGGTTAGCGCCCAGGCGGAGCGAGTGCCGCGGCACGGAGAGGTTGTCGAAGCGCAGGGATGTAAAGCAACTGTGCAACGTGTCAAGAGGAACAGGGTCGTGTCGGTTCTCCTGGAAGTTCCGGCATTGGAACGTGAAGACGGGGAGTTTGATTAATGTTTCAGATAGAAATAACAGTCATATTCCTCTGTATGCTGGGTGCGGCTTTTTTCTCAGGCATGGAAACAGGCATTATATCCATCCACAGAATACGTCTTAGGTATTTCGTTAAACAGGGGTTAAAACCGGCGCGGATACTTCAATGGTTTCTCGACAATACCGACCGATTGCTTGGCACAACGCTTGTTGGCACAAACATTTGTATAGTTGTTATATCAGTTGTGGCGGCCGGAATCACCGTGCGATGGATTGGCCCAGGTGGCCATGCTGTATCTACGGCTGTCATGTCGGTTCTGGTTCTGATATTTTGCGAGTTCCTGCCGAAAGCATGGTTTCATAGCAAGCCCTATGAAAGGACCAAACATTTTGTCGGCATGTTGAAAGTCTCGGAAAAAGTTTTAATGCCGATCTCCTGGCTCATGCTTTGGCTTACGCATTGGATTGTTCCAAGCGCAATTGGGCGTCTTTCCGGAATGGACATATTCATTACCAGGGACGAATTGAGAATATTGGCGCGTGAGAGTGAACAACACGGCGCGTTATCGCGTAAAGAACGTGTCATGATTGATGGGGTTTTTGAACTCTCAAAGAAAAGAGCAAAAGATATTATGGTGCCTCGCAGCGAGATGATCTGTCTTGAATCGGATATGACCGTTCGGCAATTTTTTGAGTTGGCCAGAAAGACTAAGCTTACCAGAATGCCTGTGTTTGATCGTGCGAGCAATTGTTTTACCGGTATAGTGAATGTGTTCTCTGTTCTTGCAGTTGGATCGAGCGATATGAACAAATCCATTGGCAGTTTTGTGTGGGCGCCACTCTTTATTTCCGAAGACATGGCCGTGGACGATATCTTTCCAAAACTTCGGCGTTTTCGTCAGCCAATGAGTCTTGTGCGCAACAGCAACGGGGAAGTCGTTGGTTTGGTAACGACCGAGGATATTCTCGAAGAAATCGTCGGCAAAATTGCGTAACTATAACAACCACCGAACACTATATCCCGGATTGAATAGAACCAATTTGTCGGAGATTTTCTTACAGGTCAATTCAGATACCGCCCTGATATGCGAGTTTGCCAAAATGCCATATGATTCATAAATGCCTTTTGCAGATTGCACCGATTGTAAATGTGTTGTGTGCGGACGATTTATCGGGGCGAAACGAATCTGCCCTTATTGCGGAGAAATGTCTGTACGAAATCCGCTCTACACATTTCTCAGGCGTTCGTCATTCGTTTTTGGCATATGCGGAGTATTGATTCTATACGCTGTATCGCTTCAAGGCGACCGCCATATTATTGCTATAGGCGAAATAGGGCCGACATACAACTTTTCACATATTCATGTGCGTGGTCGTGTGGAAAGACGTCCGTATGTAGCCAATACCAGATACGGCGCTGATCGAGTTTCTTTTTATATTGACGACGGCACAGGTCGGATCAAGGTTGTTGCATACGGCGATGTTGCGACGGCATTATGTCACGAGAATCGTATTCCCCAAAAAGGAATGCTTGTGGATGCGAGGGGAGTTCTTGTTGTATCACGGGGCCGTACACAGGAAATCAGGCTGCATGTTCCCGATGGGTTAAGTATCGAAACAACCGGGGAGGGAACAGATGCCAGCGAATGAAATAATCATAGCTTGTTTTGTGCTGATCGCCGGAATTGTAGCCGCGATTATGGCCTGTGTGCCGGGCTTGCATGCCTACAACACACTGGCATTGTTGGTTGTTGGGGCATCTGCTCTGGCTGATATGGGTACGCACTTGCCAGGCGAGATCTTGGCGGCAACGATGACTAGCGTGGTGGTTGTCTATGCGATAGTAAGCGTTGTGCCGACCATCTTGATTTCCGCGCCTGATGAAAGTGGTGCGCTTGCTGTTCTGCCGGGGCAGGAATACATGATACAAGGTCGAGGCTTGCATGCCGTTGGCCTTATGCTTATTGGCGGCGCAGTGGCTATTGCCGTGTTGATTGCCGGATCACCGTTCGCGTTTCTGATTCTGTCGCCGGTTCAGGCGGCCTTTAAGGGACATACACATTGGGTGCTCTGGTGTACGATTTGTTTTATGCTTATGTCTGAATGGCCAAGGGAAGGCAGATTAGGCCAGGGGGGGTGGACCAAATTTCTTGAAGCATGGCGCGTGTTGGCATCCGGTATTGGAGTTTTTCTGTTGTCGGGATTTCTTGGTTTTATTCTTCTCTATAGATCGCCTATTGCTGCCGACATGTCGTTTCAGAATATTATGCCGGCATTTGTTGGAATGTTCGCCATGCCATGGCTGGTTCTCAATACATTGAGCGCCGGAGATATGCCCAGTCAGTCAACCCAATGCGAACGTATCAGCGGAATGGATATCGGCGCATTGTTTAAAGGCGCCGCTGCCGGTGTCATGGGCGGAACATTCGCGGCGTTTTTTCCGGTTATTACAGGCGGCATTGGCGGATTAATGGCGGGACATGCCACTTCTCTGCGCGACTCGCGATCCTTCCTCGTGTCACAGGGCGCCGCAAGAGTGGCCTATTATGCCGGCGGACTTTTATTTTTCGCCGTACCCGGCACACAAATGACAAGAGGTGGTGCGGCCTGGATGCTGAGGACATTGTATGAACCTCTGAGTGTTCGTGACTACTGGATTGTCGTTGCGTCAATCGCCGGCGCCGGCGCTGTCGCCATCACGTCCGCGATACCTGCCGCAAAAATAATGCTGTACCTTATCGCACGATATGGTCATCGCCGAATATCGTTTGTTTCGTTGCTTATTGTTATTGGCATCGTATTCGCGCTTACCGGTATGGCCGGACTTGCCGTGGCAATCGTTGGGATGTGTATCGGGTTTGTGCCGGTTTTAAACGGGTCGAGGAGAATGAATTGTCTGGGCGTAATATTGTTGCCGATGGCCTGCAATATGTCCGGAATCGGACCGGCTGTCGCCGGAACGTTGGGGTTATTAAATTGAAGGGTATTTCGCATTTTATGATGGGCATTGCCGCCACGTCGTTTTTGCCGGCGGCGGTGGAATCGTCTTTTCATGGTTCGCCATTGTTGTTTGTTCTAGGCGGAGTGGCCGGTCTTGCGCCTGATACTATTGATTTCAAATTCGCAAAATTTTTCGCGAAACATGAGATTGAGTTAACTCCCGACCCATTAAAGCCGGATGCGCAATTAATAGCCGATGCTTTAGCATTTGCGGTTCAGGATGCGAACAATAAGCGGATGCCGATTCGAATAAAGCTAAACACTATTCAATTGCATGCTAATAAGTGGCTTCGATATACGGTGGATTTTATCGCAAGCGTGTCTGATCGCGGCAATAATATTGAATGGGGTGTGAAAGTTGAAATTGGTGACATAGTTAATACCGGCGGTGAAATAGTCGAGTCGTCGGATATATCTGAAAACAGAACAGGTTATGCATCATTGAAGTGCGATATCAAAATTGAATATAGCGCGCAAATTATTGTTGATATTCTGGATGGCCCTACTATCGGCATGATTCCAAATTGTGAGGGTAGAGTAACTCCTCGGTTGATACCATGGCATAGACGGTTCAGTCATAGCATTGTCGCTTGTATTTTGGCTTCATTGGGAGTGTCCGCAGTTATCAATTTGCTCGCCGGATTGATAGTATTGCTTGCGTTTGGGTTGCACATTGCGGCCGATCAACTTGGACATATGGGCAGTAGCTTATGGTATCCTTTCACTATGAAGCGTGCAAGAGGACTGGGTCTGATGCAATCCGGCGACAGTCTGGCCAATTTTGCGGCTGTCTGGTTGTCGGGCGTGTGTGTTGTCTGGAATCTTCTGCGTTACTCGCCCGGAGCAGCGACGGTTGATGTTTCTATCGGCGGACTGATCATGGCCGCGATAGTTCCGATTTCGCTTGTGGTGGTGTTGCGCAGGTTGTTTAATGATTACACATTAAGAATCGGCGCAAATGCATCTACAACGAACTAATATTTCCTTGTTGTTGACAGTAATGTCTTTGTTCCTCGTTTCATGCAAATCGTGGGGTTATGAACGAGAGGATTATGAGGAAGATGCAGGCGCAAGTTTCTCGTTCTTGATGAATTACGAGGACGACATCTATGCCGTTTGTGTTGGATCGGGAACATGGCTTCGGAATACCCCGATATTCGGCGACTATTTTGTGCGATATGTGGCCAACGCTTTGGAGGATGCTGCGTATTCCGGCGTCGGAATGACAATGAGAATAATGCCTCATTGGACCTTAGCGCCTTTTATTGGCGCCGGCGGAAGTTACAATTACAGATTATCAGTGTTCTCCGCTGTTCAGGATGAATTTTCCGAACAAAGCTCGAAAGGCAATTCATATTGGGGTGGTCACGTTGAATGCGGTTTTCGGCTTTGGATGGACAACAAAGTGCGATTGTTCGAATTGCTCGTCAGACAGACATGGAGCTCAAACGGACGGGATCATGACTATTGGCTCGTTGGGTTCGCGACAGGAACAGGTTTCTGAATATTTGGTCCCTTTACGTCTTGTTTAGACGCTGAAGTTTTTCATATTTACTCGGAACGTTTTTCCGGCAAAGCTTGATTACATGTATGCTTCCGGAGAATAGTCGGCGCATTTCTTATCTGCAAAAACCGGTTTAAATCTGGCGAAGCGTTGTAAGCCTTTTTCCAGTTTGATGATCGGCCATTCGTTGCCGATCAGAGGTTGCGCGTAATCAATGAAATTGTCTGTTACATCCAATCGGTTATTTGTCAGCCATGCATGTGGAAATGTGCGTTCGCTATTGGCGATATCTTCGAGTGGAACTTTGTCATAAACGACTTCATATTTCTTCCCCGGTTTGCGAAGAATTGTTGACATCCATCCGTTTCCGTCGTTTCTGGCGATTTCTACTGCATGCCGACCTGCCATATAAGCTTCATGAATGTCCACGGTCGAGGCGTAAATCATATCGGATCTTTGTCCGGTGCCCGGCGTTTCGCCGCGCGCCATACCGCGTGCATGCAATCCGTTTCGGTTAAGATGAGACACAACGACTTGTTGAGCTGTCGTATCACAGGCCCCGAATTCGATATGGCCGAAAGAATCCCGCCGAGCTCCAATCTCGCCGACGTCAAAACCTTCGCTCAAGGCAACGATGCAGCGTTTTCTGCGTTTAAGCTCATCGTTAACATTGTCGGTCAGATCGGCGATTGAGAGTCCTGATTCCGGCATATATATTTGAAGCGGCATTGTGCGGTTTGGGTCTGCCAGTCTGGCTGCTGCCGGTATGTAACCGATATTTCTGCCCATTATCTGAAGGACCAATACAGGGTCTGCAGGGCATGATCCGGCGTTTTCCTCGTCGGCTTTTTGCACGTGATACGCCCAGTACCGCGCGGCAGAGCCGTAGCCGGGCGTGTGATCAATAAGTTTGAATTCAGAATCGCCGATATCATTATCAATGGTTTTCGGAACGCCGGTTGCTACAAGGTCGAGGCCTTGTTCCGCCGCGACGATAGAGATCTTATGGGCTGTGTCCATTGAATCGTTGCCGCCGATATAGAAAAAATAGCCGATGTTGTGAGCTTTCATAACTTCCACAACGCGTGCAAAGTCCTTTGTCTGATTATCCTTCAATTTGTATCTACAGGTACCTATAGCGCCGGCGGCCGGTGTTTGTGACAGAAGCGCAATTTCTTCTTCCGGCTGAGCTGATATGTCCAGCAATTCTTCCTTGAGTACGCCCTCAATACCGTGATAACCGCCATAAATGGTTCCGAAATCGGCCGGATAACTGCGGCAGGCATCTATAACGCCGCGCAGCGAATTGTTAATAACCGGCGAAGGACCGCCGGATTGTGCAACTATTACATTTGCGGTAATGTTCAAATCTCCATAAATGAGTTTCAATTCAGACTGTATATGTGGAGGCAGAAGTGGTTCCGCCTTCGCCGGTCCAATTGGTGTGGAAAAACTGTCCGCGCGGTTTGTCTATTCGTTCATATGTGTGTGCACCGAAATAGTCGCGTTGCGCCTGAAGCAGATTGGCCGGCAGTCTTTCACAGCGATATGAATCGTAGTAATTAAGAGCGGTGCTCATTGCTGGTATGGGAATGCCGAATCCTATTGCTGTTTTGACTGTCTTTCGCCATGAAGTTTGGGATTTACTCATAATCTTTTTGAAGTATGGCGCGAGCATCAGATTTGCGAGATCTGGTTTTTTGTCGAATGCTTCTTTTATTTTGCCCAGAAATTGAGCTCTGATGATACATCCGCCCCGCCACATCAAGGCGATTTCGCCGAATTTCAGGTTCCACTTGTACTCGGCAGATGCGGCTCTCAACAACTGATAACCTTGCGCGTACGAGCAGATTTTTGAGGCGTATAACGCGTCGTGAATTTGCGAGATGAATTTTGCCCTGTCGCCTTTGAATGTCTTTTTGGGGCCGCGCAGTTTTGAGCTTGCGACTGCTCTTTCATCCTTTACTGCTGAAAGACATCTTGCAAATACCGCCTCGGCAATTTGCGGAATTCCCACTCCCAGATCAAGTCCTGCTTGAGATGTCCATTTGCCCGTGCCTTTTTGGCCGGCCGTATCAAGTATGATGTCAACAGTTGGCTTGCCGGTTTCCGGATCGGTATTTGCAAGAATGTCGCGGGTGATTTCTATCAAGTACGAATCAAGCACACCTTTATTCCATTCGTCGAAAACATTGCGCATTTCGCCTGCTGTCATTCCAATCCCTTGTGACATGAGTTGATATGCTTCGCATATAAGCTGCATGTCGCCATACTCAATGCCGTTATGGACCATTTTGACAAAGTGACCTGCGCCTTCGTTTCCAATCCATTCACAGCATGGACAGCCGTCAACTTTGGCAGAAATGGCCTGAAAGATCGGTTTAACTGCCGGCCATGCTTCCGAATTTCCGCCAGGCATGATGGATGGGCCTTTGAGTGCGCCTTCCTCGCCGCCGGACACGCCTGTTCCAATGTAAAGAATGCCTTTTTCTGAAAGATATCTTGTTCGACGTGTGGTATCCGGGAAATGGCTGTTGCCGCCGTCAATGACAATATCGCCTTTTTCCAAGTGAGGTATGAGCAATTCTATGAAATCATCAACCGGTTTGCCCGCTTTTACCATAAGCATCACACGCCGTGGTCTTTCGAGGTGTGCCACAAAATCTTCGATGCTATGACAGCCTATGATATTTCTTCCGCGTCCTCGGCCGTTAATAAAATCATCAACTTTGGATACAGTTCTGTTAAAACACGCGACTGTGAAACCTTTGCTCTCCATGTTCAAAATCAGGTTTTCTCCCATGACGGCCAGTCCCACCAATCCAATGTCGGCTTTTTCTCTCATCTGATGTCTCTCCTGTGCTTGTGTATTACGCTGCCTTCCAAAATAAGTACGATATACACGGATGCGTTACGAAATCAAGTAAATAGGGCATAACGGCAGAAACCGGAAGGCCGGAAATCAACACCAGCGATTTCTCGTCGAGTTAAATTATGGCTTTTCATTTGTTTCGTTTGCATTACAACGCCGTTGCGCTATGTTCTATTTGTGGATATGAGAAATTTGGAGGATTGACAATGTTATTGTTTGCCGATGGTTCCGAGGACAGGGCGATGTCGCCTGAGCAATTGAAGGCCGGTCTGTTTCAAGCGTTTGATAAGCTTGGGAGAAGAAAGAAGGTGCTTGCCGTACCTCCGGATTTTACACGCTTTCATTCGTTCGCCGGACCTTTGACTGGGTTTGCGTGGAACTATTACGGAGACGCGCTCACGGATATATTACCGGCAATTGGCACTCATTCGCCTATGTCGTCAAAACAGATCGCCGAAATGTTCAATGGTGTTCCTGAGTCTTTATTCAGAGAGCACAATTGGCGAAGCGGCATTGTAACAGTAGGCGAAGTGCCGTCCGAGTTTGTAAAGAAAGTTTCGGAAGGAGCCGTTGACTTCAGTTGGCCGGCGCAGGTGGGCCGACTGCTGGTTACGGGAGATTACGATTTAATTCTTTCAATCGGTCAGGTTGTACCGCACGAAGTGGTGGGAATGGCGAACTACAACAAGAATATTTTTGTTGGCACCGGCGGACAGGAGGGCATAAATAAAAGTCATTTTCTCGGCGCGGCTTACGGTATGGAACGCATGATGGGCAGAGCGGATACTCCCGTGCGCAGGGTGTTGAACTATGCTTCGGAACAGTTCGCCGAAAAGCTTCCTCCAATTGTGTATGTTCTGACGGTAGTAAGACTTGGGCCTGATGGCGCTTTGAAAGTCTGCGGCATGTTTATAGGCGATGACACTGAATGCTTTGAGCGTGCATCTGAATTATCACTTAAGGCGAATTTCGAGATGTTAGACGAGCCGTTAGAAAAAGTGGTTGTGTACCTGGATCCCGGTGAATTTAAAAGCACATGGCTTGGCAACAAAAGCATCTACAGGACGCGTATGGCAATAGCCGATGGAGGTGAACTTGTTGTCCTTGCGCCGGGCTTGAAAGAGTTCGGCGAAGATTCTGAAATTGACCGACTTATACGAAAGTATGGATATGTCGGAACACCCGCGGTCATGGCCGCCGTTGATTCGAACGAAGACCTCAGAAACAATCTCAGCGCGGCGGCTCATTTGATCCACGGTTCTTCGGAGGGCCGTTTTACGATCACTTATTGTCCCGGCGATTTAACGCGCGAGGAAATAGAGGGTGTGGGCTTTAAGTATGCCGATTTGAATAAAACCATGTCCATCTATGATCCGGCCAGGCTAAATAATGGTTTCAATACGATGAGTTCCGGCGAAAAAGTGTTTTATATTTCGAATCCGGCTTTAGGCTTGTGGGCGCATAAAGACAGGTTTAATGCGAGCGCATAGCTACA
>JAFGTH010000209.1 GCA_016934225.1 Lentisphaerota bacterium
ATTCCTAAATCTCTGGTTCTGCGGCATTCTTCAACCAGTTGATCGATCGAAAGACGATATTGCCCCGGCATGGAAGGGATTTCTGTTTTGACAGCGTGCCCTGGACAGACAAACAGCGGATAAATCAGATCATTCACGCTTAATGTGGTTTCCTGCACCAGACGCCGGTGAATCGGCGATTGTCGTAATCGTCGCGGTCTGTAAATAAGATCGTGCATCATTGATGGTATCTTCCGTTCGTTCTGAGAGCCTGTTGAAGGACACAAAAATTGATCTCCTTCGACAGACTCTTTGGACGAACGGTGTGGATTATAGCGTTGTAATTTCGCGCAAAGATAACTTTGCGCTCCTGGATTTCGCGTTTCTTCGCGTTCTTCGCGGCAAAATCATTACAGTCCGATTTCCTCATCCGTCAAATAACAGGCCGGATCACAAGCCCAGAGATCGCCGATTTTGGCTTCGGCCCGCACGCGGAAATTGCCGTTGCAGATATTCAGCCATTTGCATTGGGCGCACCGGCCTTTCAGATGCGGCTTGCGGTTTTTTAATTTTCCCATCAGCGGCTCAGAAGTATCTGTCCAAATGTCGCTGAATTTCCGTTCGCGTACGTTCCCCAGGGCGTAATGCCGCCAAAATTGATCCGGATACACCGTGCCGTCCCAACTGACGCAGCCGATCCCGATGCCTGAACTGTTGCCGCCATTGTATTGCAATAATTGCAAGACATCATCTTTGCGCGGATGATCTTCCTTGACCATGCGCAGATAGATATACGGGCCGTCGCAATGATTATCAACGGTCAGCACTTCTTTCGGTTTTCCGCGTTTGTGGAGATCATCGGTCAGATCGATAATCTGATCCACAATCTGCCGCGAACCTTCCAAAGAGAGATCCTCATCGATCAGATTGCTGCCCCTGCCGGAATAGACTAAATGATAAAAACAGACGCGCGGGATCTCCTCTTCTTCCAATAACCGGAAGATCGGCTCAACTTCCGAGGCGTTGCGCTTGTTGATCGTAAACCGCAGGCCGACCTTCATGCCGGCCTGACGGCAGTTTCTGATCCCTTCCAACGCTTTTTGAAACGCGCCATTGACTCCTCGAAAGGCGTCGTTCACCTCTTGCAGTCCATCCAAACTCACGCCGACATACGACAGGTTTACCTGTTTAAGCTGCTGCGCTTTTTCCTCGGTAATCAATGTGCCGTTCGTGGAAAGCACCGCCCGCAGTCCTTTCGACACGGCAAATTCAATGAGTTCAATAACATCCGGCCGGCTCAACGGTTCGCCGCCGGAAAAGAGAATCACCGGACTGCCAAACTCAGCAATATCCGCGATAAAGGTTTTGGCTTCAGCGGTCGTCAGTTCATTTTCGCCGATTTTTCCGGTGGAATGAGAATAACAGTGGACACATTTCAAATTGCAGCGCTGTGTGCAATTATAGACGACCACTGGCTTTTTATCCTCAGAGTAGTGCAGCAGATGCGAAGGCAGTTTGCCCGCTTTCCTGCCATATCGCAAGAGATCCGACGGGTGAATGGTGTCGCAATACAATCTCGATATACTGATCATGCTGTTCTCGCTGTGTCAGGAACACGCAATGAACGTCATTGCGTTTCTTGAGCGTGTTATATGTTTACATGGTATTGTGTAGATTCTCTTGCTCAATCTGTCAAGGTTAAATTCTCCAGCGCATAGTGAAAATCCTCTTTTAATACCTGTCTCAATGCACATTTCATTGTTGAAAACAACTGGGCTATATTCAACAAAGAGAAAAATTGATTGACGAAAAATCTGAGATATGAAGAATGATACTTGAATTGGGATTGAATTAATATGAAAATTTATTAAAATGCGTACGGAATAGTACCACAAATAAAACGATTAATGATAGAGAGTACTCAAGATTTTGAATGCCATGATTACTGAAAAACAAGCCATTATGATAGCAAAGCGAGTGGCGAAATGCGAAGGCTGGACGTGGTTGGCTCCTGTTTCCGTATCTCGCAGATTATCTCGCAAGACAACACGCGCAAAGAAAGTTTATGAACTTGTCGTAAATACGCATATAAACGGGTATGACTGCAACCTCTGCGTCGTCATCGACCAGGAAACTGGCGATGTACTTGATGGTCATTTCCACGGCTACCCAGGATTACCTGTTGGGCTGAAGAAAACGTATAACTCATATTGGGATCGTCTTATAACTCGATGATCCTGTTTTTACGGAATCGTCCTCTATTCGGTTGTTTCGGGAATGAGGCACGAATTCCCGAAACTGCCTGATTTTCGGGAATTCCGTTTCACTCCATTCCCGAAACAACTCAAAAAACTGGAAACTGTATGATTGATGCTCTCATTCCGGCGCTGTCTGTTTTGGTTCCTGGGGTTATTGTGGTCGCCATCGGACTACTGGATATGGCTTTTCGCGTTCGGTTCCTTCGCCGCGCCTGCCGAACATGGGGAACAGTACAATCCATGGAAGAACGCTATCCCTCTGGCCCATTTCAAGCACGGGGTGTCCGATCTATTCCTTCCTATCTTCCCAAAATACAATTTGTCACCGAAGATGGGCTGCGGTATGAATTCGTCGAATATGCCATCAGTCGATTCCTCTCGCCTCAAGTTGGGCGAAAAATTGCCGTCGCGTATGATCCCCATGCTCCCCAAAAAGCGTGTATCGTGCATTGGTTGACATTGTGGGCCCGGCCTGTCAGCATCACCATGTTTGGCATCTTTGTGTGTTTTCTTGGGGTACACTTACTTTGATTGTTCCCAAAGATCTTGGAAGGCGAGAAAAACTTGACCGTCTCGCCAG
>JAFGTH010000210.1 GCA_016934225.1 Lentisphaerota bacterium
CCACATCCTGAGGGAAACAGGCGAATCTTAATTGCGAAGAAAAAAGATTATTTTTATGAGATCATTCTGCAGTTAAAATCCGTAAGTTCTGCTTATGAAATACAGGAAGTACAAATACACCGAGTGGCTGAAAACACAACAGACAGACGTTGGGAACCGTTTCTTGGAAATATACGCGGGTTTTCCTGTGCAAGATACAATATCGAAGAAAAGAGTAGCTATCGTGCAGGAAAATGCCTTGTCATCAAAGCCCCATCACTTCCCGGCGGTTTTTTCTGGCCTGTCGGTTTGATTTATCAACCCGTTCAGGACAAATTGCCTCCAGAAATTATCGCGACGGACATGAAGAATCTTGAAACCATCTTCAGGGTAACGACAACCGATGTGGTGCGCGGACATTACAAAGACGGAAAAAGCGCCAGTGAAAGCACTTTGTTCGTCGAAGTCATTGACACCCGCAACAAACCCTTCAAAATTGTGGACACAAGAAATTTTTCAGGCGGTTATACACCCCCCAAACTCAGCAGTCGCGGTTACGCCAGTCCTCTTCCATTGCAGCAGGCTGTTGATTATATGAGAAGTTTCTATAAGGAATAAAATAAGGGGCGGCAGATACAAACTCCGTCCGATTACGATATTGTTGTCTCGGAGCCTTGATGCGCGTCTCATAGACACGTAAGCATTTAGCCGTCTGAAAATCATCAAAGTTGATCAGTCCGTGCGCTCATTCTCGAGTCTTCAAGGCGAATCTGCTTCAGAACGGAAGTATTAGCGGCAACATCAAAACATTTCGAAACTAAATATAATTGCGCACAGTTTATTAAACTATCAATTGTCCGTTGACTTCGAAAAACAATATGCTAAACAATAATAAATCGTTTAGTTTCGTGGCGCTCTTTCAAGGGCAACCCACTGATGCTCGGACGAAGTTCCGGTCCATAAAAAGCAAGAAGGTGTAAATGAAAAGAGAAGTTGTATTTGGAATTATCGGCGATTCACATTCCGCGCCTCCGGCCAGGAAAACCAATCCCATGCACTGGGATTATTTAGGAGACGCTCGGCTTGAAGCCACCGTGGAAGAATTTAACAGAATAAAGCCGGATTTAGTGCTTCACATGGGCGATGTGGCCAGTTCATGGCCGTTCAGACCGGGCAACAGCGAGGGATTGGAACGCGGAATTTCCATAATGCGCAACCTGAAAATGCCTTTTTACATAACGCCCGGCAATCACGATGTAGGCAACAAACCGTCGGGCCATGGCGGCGGGAAGACAACCGAGCTTTCAAGCGAAAGTCTCGCCGAATACCGACGAATTGCAGGCGACGATTATTACTCATTTGAAAAAGAAGGATGTGTTTTTATCAGTTACAATTGTTATCTTTTCGGCTCAGGATTGCCTGACGAAGATAAGCAATGGCAATGGCTCGAACGGACGTTGAGCGAAAGCGAGGGCAAGCGAATAATTTGTTTTGCACATTGTCCTCCGTATATCGTCCGACCGGACGAACCGGGGCCTGGAAATTATGATGCTTGCGACGAACCTTATCGTTCGCAGTTCGTGGACTTGATAAACAAACATAAGGTGGAAATAGTGTTCACGGGCCATACTCATCATCCTTTTTTCAATATGCTTGGCTCGGTTCCGCATGTAGTCGTGGGTTCCACGGCATTTGCGCGGATATTTTGTGGGCCCTGGCCGGAGCATCCGGACGGAGAAGCATTCGACCCGGCAAAAGCAGGCTATTGTTTGGCGCGTTTGTTACCGGACGGCGGCCGACGACTTGCGTGGATCACGCTTGAAGTACCGGCAAAATCAGATTCTTCAAGGCAAATAGTACTTCCAGCCGCCGTGAGCGACAATGGCACGGCAACCGGATTCGGCGTGGAAAGACACGATTGGCTTGCGCACCGTGCTGATCGTCATCACAAACCGTCTTATGACGCATGGCCGTTGCAATGGATATTGTCATGGGGTGTCGAAACCGTGGATGTGGTATGGCCATATGCCCCTTCAGCTCTGGAACGTGACTTGGTGCGTTTTCTAAACGCTTACGGTGTACATGTTAATGCCGTGATACCCGGAAAATATGCGCGCGGCTTGGAAGCCGGAATAGAAAACGTTGTGAACGGAGCACATGACTGCGGAATTCACTCATGGCTTTTGAACATGCAAGGCGTACCGGAGAAAGCCTTGCTTCCGCTTTGGCGCCGGCTGGTGAAAGCCAACAGAGGTCAAGCACCCGCGCTGGGCATTGCTGATCTGCCTCTTGACGCAGCAAACGGGCCGGACATAGCCGTGCTGTTCAAAGATTGCACCGATGCCGGAGCGCGCCTGCATATCCGACTGGAGGGCATACGTCCGGCTTTTTTATGGGAAAATCAAAACACGCCAGGCTTTTCGCGCTATCTTAACGCGGATGACGCGCTCAAATTCGATGCGTCTCTTTCAAAGCGGGTAACCGGAATTCGCGAGGCATGCGGAACTAATGTTGATATAGCCGCGTCGGTGGGATCTAACGAAGAATATCTCGCTCGCGGCCGCGAATTCTTTTTCCCTGGCCGTGAACAGGCTGAAACGCGCGTGCTGTGGCTATCGGCCTGTGCTTGCGTCAGAAATGGGGTAAAACTGGTGTTTACGCCGGTTGTCAATAACAGAACGGGACTGCTTGACGGATATCGCAATCCTCGCACGACATCCTGGGTGTTTTGGGTTATTACTTCATTCCTGCGTCGCGGAATCATGCCCGGCGAAATAGAGGGAAACGCCGAAGGTTGGCACTGCGATTTCTTTCGGAGCAAGGAATTCATCGGCCGATTCGCCACGAGTGCAGCTTATATGGAATACGCGAAGTTGCCGAAAAAATGGTCCCATATAGATGCGTTAACAGCCCTGGCTGCCTCTGATATTCCTGACGGTCCGGCGCTGGCAACGGCAGATATAAATTTGATACATTAAATTCGCGTGATGTAAAAATCCTGGTCCATAGTATCTTTTCGCTTACTTTCTTGCCGCAAAGATATCGGATGGTGTTGCATTCCTGAGCATAGCGCCGTATACTCTTATTTTCGGCAATGTAAATAAATCTCTGCATAATAAAGGAGGCGTTCAAATGTCCAATCAAATAGCTATTGACTTCAAAAAACTAGCAAAGACGCCACGTTGGTTTGTACCGTCGAATCGTCCTCTGGTTGGACACATACCAACCATTGCCATTACGCCTGTCGCGGACGGTCGAACAGGCGCCTTCGAAGACAATCTCGAGCGAACATGGCGTATGGTCGAAAAGGTATATAATCTGATCACACAAAACGTCAAATTGCCGGATGGGACGCCAATAAGAGTCGTCGTTGCCCCGGAAATCGTCTATGGACCGCGAACAGGCGCTATTGCTCAAAAATATTATACCGAACAAGGCGTCAACGCGAACATATGGCTCAGCAGATCATGGGCTTACAGCGATGAACTGATGAGCGCCTGCCAGGGAATCGGCAGTTCCGAATGGCAACAGGCTGCCTATGGCCTTAACCAAACCGACCGTCCCGGTGCTGTGTGGCTTAAAGCATTTACAGCCGCGATGGACGAAAAGAAACGTCCAATATTCTGCATTTATAATCCCGATCTGGAAAATGAGGATGCCCCTCTTTCTCCTTACGTCTCAGAACGCCTGTTGAGATTTGCACGCTGTGCAACGGCCGTATCCGAAATACGCGGCAAGAACTATTTGAGCATCGGAAGCGTATCCATGGGAATAATCGGGTCTGATGTGCGTCGTAACACCATGCTCCATTACATGGGAATGGGTTCCGTATCGTTAGATATGGTGGCTATCAAAGGTCGCATTGATAAAGGTCTCTATGATCATAATGAACTTGAGAAAGCAGTTAAGTTCATGAAGAAATCGTTTAAGTTCGATTTCGGCAAAGGAAAACGACCCAGCAGCAATGACGAACTACTTCGAACGTGCATTAAAATGACTCTCATTGTCCGCGATTTAATGCACGGAAATCCCGTCCTTGCCGACGCAGCCGCAGGCAAGAAGCAAGGTTTCAATGCCGATGTCGAATACGCACAAGGCGCCAACGCCATAGCGGCAGGAACACAAGGGCAGCGACAATGGACAGATCTTTATCCCAATTTCGATCTTACGGAATCAATCCTGGGAAGCTCTTTTGATTGGAACGGTTATCGAGCGCCAATAATTATTGCCACTGAAAACGACAGCAAGAACGGCACAGGAATGCTGCTTGCCTCCCTCGTGACGGGCATGCCTCAATTGTTTGCGGACATTCGGACAAATTGGACGCCCGAAAGCATTCAAAACGCCACAGGCGTTAATGTCAAAAAGATTGCGCCCCGCGGCATTATAGACAAAAGAAACTCCGGCGCCGGTGCGCTCGATTATGCTGTTGATGTATTTAAAATGGTTCCACCCGGCGCCAGGAAATCCGTACAGACCGTGGCCGAGGCGCTAAGGTCCGGCAAAAACAACCAGAACAAGCTGATTGCCGCCGCCATTAAAAACACCAAGTACATGGGTGCAGCGCTCACTTACTTCCCCGGCGACGGGCTCTCCAGCCATTATCGAACTCCCGGCGGCATACCCATGACCGCTTATCGTTACAATATGGTCGGCGAGATGTTGACTGCTTCAGTTGTTGAAGGAGATACCGTGGACTTACCGGAAAAGGTTGCAAACCATATCAGCAAAGTTACCGACCCGACATGGCCGGAAACTTACTGGGCGCCGCGCAACATGACTTCTTTCGAGTACATGTCGCGAATAGGACCTAACCACGACGCAAATTCGTTTGGACTGATCGGCGCCGATCTGGTGACTCTCAACGCCATGCTCAGAATCCCAGTAGATATGCACAATGTCGCCCACGAAGATATATTCAGACCGACAATGTGGGACCGATTTGGCGGGGACGATTTCAGGGCGTGCGCCGAACTTGGCCCGCTGTATCGTTAATTCGATTATTGCGCAAGCATGCGAACGGAACCGCCGATGGGCGCTGGAATCTTTTGACAGAGATCAACAGATTATGACCCGTCCGCGTCTTCATTTCGCGCTCGGCCATGCGTTGATGCCCAAACAATCCAAATGCAAACTTCGTAAAGCGCAATTAGCGGCACGGACATCAGAATCATTGTAAACGGGTCCGGCGGTGTTAAAAGCATTGATACAATCATGATAAGCACAATCATATGTCTGCGCTTATCGCGCAACCATTGCCATCGCACGATACCGACACTTCCCAATGCCACAACAATTACCGGCATCTCAAACACCAAACCAAACGCTATCAGCAACCTCAGCACGAAACTTACATAATTGCCAATATCAATAAACGCGCATTCTATTTGCATAGCGTTGTTGATGCGCAACATTAATTCGATAGCAATCGGCATTGTTACGAAATATCCCATGCTGACTCCGGCGATAAACAGAACCGAGCCAAACGCCAACGATGAAATTGCAGCCTTTTTCTCTCGTGCAGTAAGGCCGGGAAACACAAAACTCCCTATTGCCGCCAGAATGGCCGGTGTCGCCAGCAAGACGCCGGTCCAGAAAACCAGTTTCATGGCGACGGCAAAACCTCCCGTCACATGAATAACCTGAAGGAATTGATCGGGATCACGGCCCGCTGCGCGCAACGGCATCTTGAGCCATCTCAATACCATCGGCGCAAGCGGAACGGCAACGGCAATGCCGGCGCATATCGCTACAGCACACCATAAAATTGCCCGCCGCAGATCGTCTAAATGCGCCAGAAACGGTTTGGCGGAGCCGTTATTTTCGCTATTCTTGAAACTCATCTTTCTCTGCGTCCACACTGTCCGTATCCGATTGTTTGTGTTTCGGTTCGTTGCAACATTCGGGTTCATCGGTAGAATCAACATTGATGGCCAAATGTTTCCGGTCGTTTTCCGAGGCATCGCTTTCGGAGATTTTCATTATCTGATCGCGAAAATCCTGCGATGCGCGTCTTAATTCTTCCGCAATTTTACCGATCGTTCGCGCAATATCAGGCAAGCGTCTTGGCCCGAATAATAGAAGGATAACGAGGAACAGAATCAACAGTTCGCCCGAACCGGGCGTTCCAATAAGAAAACCAAGCGGAAGGACATTCATCGTTTATTCAACCCGGACCGTCAGCGATAAACGGCGAATTCGACGCGTCTGTTCCGGCGCCACGCGGCCTCGTTATGACCAGAACTGATCGGGCGCTCTTCACCATAGCTCCTGGTCTGTATACGCATGGAATTAATTCCCATCTTTACCAAGTTAGCCCTGACGGCTTGCGCGCGATTTTCGCCCAATGAAATGTTATACGCGCGACTGCCTCTCTCGTCGCAATGCCCCTCGGTAATGATTCGGACATCCGGATTGTTCCGCATATATGCAGCGACTTCTTCTATCTTGCGTATTTCTCCGCTATCAACCTGGAAACTGTCATAACGAAACAACACATGTGGAAGGTGAATATTTTCCACTCTCCGACCGGTTAGTTCGAATCGTTCTCCAAGCGGCACATCTGACGGTTCCATCCTGTCCGCTCCCTGCAAGCTTCCGATTTCCCGGGTTTTCCCTGAGCAACCAAATCCGGCCGACGCAACACAAAGCGCCAAGATCAATACTCGCGACCACATATTTCTGTTTGCCATTATATATCTCCCGAAAAATCCATTAGGGCGACCATGAAGGCGAATGGCATTCGCCTTCTAACGAAAATAACTTTACCGAGGTATGACGCATGGTGTCAAGAATGTACAGTTCCGAATGATAAGAGCACGTGCGCGAACATACGATGTGACGCGAATCTGGGGCCCATGACGGAGATTCATAATCCGCGTCATCTCTTGTTATTTGTGTCTGTTCGCCGGATAACGGATCGAGAACGCATATATGGTATCTGCCTCCACGCCTGCTGCTATAAGCAATTCTTCCATCAAGACCCCAATCCGGAGATACGTTCTCTGAACCACGGAATGTCGGCCTTTCCGGTCGTCCGCCATTGCTCTTTACGATATAAAGCTGCGGCGATCCAGCACTGTCGGACACAAAAACAATGCTTTTACCGTCTGGAGACCAAGAGGGTTCCGCCTCGGCTGCATGCTGCGTCCTGGTTAACCTGGTTAATCTGCCATTTGTGCGTTGCATAACATAAAGCTCCGGATTCCCGTCCTTGGACAGAATCAAAGCAACCATGCGTCCATCAAAAGACATATCGCCGCCCATATTAATGCCGGGACGGGCAGATATACTTCGACGCATGTTTGTTCGCATATCTATCTCGTACATGTCCGGAAATCCGTTTGCAAATGATGTGTACAGCAAAACGTCGCCTCCAAAACCCCACTTTGGAGACAGGCACGGAACACCGTCTTTCGTGATCCGAATTATCCCATGACCATCGGCGCTGCATACATATAAATCCCGCTGTCCGTCACGCATACCTACCATGGCAATACGTGTGGCCGCTATGCCTCGAACGCTTTTGACGGATTCCACAATTTTATCCGCCAGTTTGTGGGCAACAAATCGTGCTTCGTGTGCCGGTTCATTGTACGAAACATTGAAGTAAGTCTTCCCTGATCCCGTATTCGTCAACCGGCATTTCACAGAAAGACGATCAGATATTTCATTGCATCGCCCCACCGCCACTATGGCGCTGCCGGAGCCGGCAACAATCCGGAACCATCCCGATCTCACCAGATCATTCCGCAAAGTTTCAAGGAATACGGTCGCAAATTTTTCGCCCGATATTGCTATTCCCGAAATATCCATCGGAATTTCGTCGGCGCCGGATTTCACAACATGGACATCCGCGGCCCGCGATGGCGCCATATATAATAGCGTCGCGGCAATTGCACATACAAATCGTCTTTCCCTTTTACTCAAATTCTTACTCCACCTTGAAGGAAATCGTTATGATTTTCCGCCGCTCCAGGAATGAAGGAGAAAGGCCATCTATTCTATTGACGGAGCGGACGGCTTTTTCGACTGATGCGTCCATCACACTATTGCCGGATTTCGTAATCAACTTGCGCTCCCGTAACGAGCCATCAGACTCGAATCTGATCTGCATTTCAGCGACGACATTGCCAACTTCTTCACGACTCGGTTGCGCCCATACTTCGTAGAGCGCCATTCTGATTCTCTCAAGATAAACCGCATCATCATTCGATGTCTCTGTTTTCTTGCGTGGAGCCTGCCCTGCGGACAGAAGCTTTTTAATCTCATTTTCGGTCAATTGTTTTGCCGGAGCGACATTGTCAAGCGATTGAGTAACGCGTTTTGGGCTTACCTTGACTGCCGTTTTGGATTTCGGCGGTAAGGGCTTCGCCACGCGATCAACCTTTGACTTGTTGATTACCGGATCATGAATCACGATTGGGGACGGTAACTGTATCAATTCAACGGGCATTATGTATTCGGGTTTGGGAGCGAAAAACGAACGACAACACGAAACAAGAGTCAACGCAACAACAATTCCAATGTGCACAATGGTTACCATCTTAAGATCTTGAATATAAGATCTCGTCATTTGCCCGCACTTTCTTCAGCCTGCGTAACCAATGCCATTTTGGAAATTTCTGCTTCATGCAGGATCTTGAGAACATCCACAACCTTACCGTACCTAACCAATTCATCCGCCCTCACCATTACTGTCAGATTGCCCTGTGTCCGAGCCGTCTGCATAATGGATTCTTTCAAACCGCTTAAATCAAGCGGCACATTGTCGAGAAACACCTTTCCGGCGGCATCAATTGTGATTGTTACGCTTGCATCCGTAGTTATCGGATCGGCATTGCCTTTAGGCAAGTTTACGGAAATACCCTGTTCTATAAGCGGAAACGTTATGATGAAAGTGATCAACAGAATAAAAGTAAGATCCATCAGCGGGGTAAGATTGATTTCGCTGATTGGCCGTAATGCTGTCAAGGGCGGTTTGTGAGTCACGGCTACCCTTTCTTATTCCTGCCGCAGGCAATGGTTCTCCAGATCACCGATTAGCTCTTGGGAAAAGTTGTCGGTTAAAACACCCATGCGGCGAATCTGATCGCTCAATATATTGTAGCCGATAGCCGACGGAAGAGCTACCAATAACCCCACAACCGTGGTTAACAGCGCGCCTGAAATACCAGGAGCGACATCCGACAACATTGCAGAACCCTTCACCGCCATGCCGCCGAAAGCCTCCATAACGCCCCACACGGTCCCGAGCAATCCGAGAAATGGAGCGGTGGTTGTGGCCGTCGCAAGAAATCCCATGTTCTCCTCCATGGCAAGCGATTCGTCGGCAACAGTCCGGCTCACCATATTTTTAACGGCAGCCGCCTGCCCATCCGTCAAATGTGCCGTTTCAAACCAACTTTCATTGGCGGCGCTTTGTTTTTCGGATTCCGACACACCAAGTATCGAGCGCATCAATACGCATGCGTTTTTGTAAACGGTATAAAGAGGGCTATCGTCATATTTCTGATTCTTCATGAATAAAGACAGAGGATGTTTCTCACGCCTGTAGGCAAATAAAAAACGGGACGAAGCGCGTTTGGCATCGTTCAATTCCTTCAACTTCACCACCATTACGGTCCATGCAAGAATCGAACCAATGAACAGGACAGCCACAATTGCCTTGCCGGCGGTATTCGATTGTTTTAACGCAAACACCACCCCCGCCAGCGGAATCTGGGGCAGAAATAAGTTGATCATTCAGAACCTCTTATTGAACGGTTTTAGCCTAACTTGTTATCGGACAAGCATTTACGCTAAGTGCTCAAACAACACACACATGCTAATACTTGA
Organism: Lentisphaerota bacterium; assembly: GCA_016934225.1. Classification (GTDB taxonomy): domain Bacteria; phylum Verrucomicrobiota; class Kiritimatiellia; order UBA8416; family JAFGTH01; genus JAFGTH01. The sequence goes on from JAFGTH010000210.1 coordinate 9,817, forward strand.
GGAATTCTATGCGGTACTGAACATGCTGTCAAAGAGGAAAGTCTCCAAAAGGAAATGACGGCAAATGGCAAAACCATCCACCGTCATCTCCATCAAAACATTACACATGAGGCGACGAATCACCTCACGATAATTTACTTCTTTTTCTTTTTCGCTACTTTCTTCTTCGCGACCGCTTTTTTCTTCGCAGGTTTTTTCGCAGCTTTCTTTGCTTTCTTTTTGGCTACCACGCTACTCACCTCCTTCTTCGCTCGCAAACTTTATTTGCGAGTTGCTTGGGCATGCCGCTTGTTTCTTTGTCACTGCCAAAATACAGCAACAGACTCACGGCATATCACAGACTGAAGCAACATTTTCCACCCATTCAAAAACACTTGCTCTTAAAACTGATAGTAATTTACACGCAAATGAACCGCGCGTCAATACCTGAAAGCATTTTTTTTGATTTTTTTTCGGGAGACTTAATTTGTCCGAGCGTCGTCCCAACTTGCTCATGATCTTTCATCATGCTTTCGATCCTATCCAACCGTCGCATCGTCACCGGATATGAACTCCGCGCTAACGAGTTGCATCACAGGAAAGACCCAATGTCGTTCCGTACGAAACCGTTGGATAAGCAATGGAAGAAGCCGCAACGCCGTCCGTATATTTGAATTGAACCGTATGTCTCCCGGATGAAACTGAAACGGTCTTTGACTTACCAGGCTTTATGACACCATAGTTCACGCCGTCAATAATAAGCATCATATCTTCATTACCATTGTTGGTGCCCATGATAGCCGTTCCACCAAGCTCCTCGCACCCGACAGCAACCACCAGAACAAACACCAACGGCGCCAACAGCCATAAAACAGGTTTATTCATAAGCTTGAACCTCCATCGGCATTGCTATACCGATTCTATTTAGATCATTAGTCTAAATATTTAGCCGGTCAAGCGAAATATTGAGTCTTTCCGTGCTATCGAACCGGCAGACATCTCCCTTTTCTTTCCCGACTCTGTCTCATGTTTATTCCGAAATTCCTGTCGCATGTACAATATGAATCTTCATGACAAATGGAACGAAAACGTGTTTGAGCACATCTTATATTTTGCTATAGTCACAAAATGGATTTGGCACTTGTAGTTCTTGCAGCAGGTATCGGCAGACGATTCGGCGGTCTTAAACAGATGGCCCCATTAGGACCGAACGGCGAATTTATAATTGATTACTCCGTTTTTGACGCAATTCGATCCGGTTTCAACAAGATTGTCTTTCTCATATCCAAAGATATTGAGATGGATTTCAGAACGACTATAGGCGAGCGCGTTGGACGCTATGTTTCGGTCGAATATGCATTCCAGGATTTGCGCGATGTGCCGGGCGAGGTCCCGGAATTGGTTTTCGACAAGCGAAAAAAACCGTGGGGTACAGGACATGCATTGCTAGCCTGCAAGGACATTGTCAAAGAGCCCTTTGCAGTGATAAACGCGGATGATTTTTACGGTCATAGATCATACAAACAGCTTTCGGAATTTCTGCGCGCCACGGCCGACGACGAGAAGGCGCTAAGCATGGTAGGATTCATGCTTTCGAAGACGGTATCGGAATACGGATATGTGTCGAGGGGGGTGTGTCATCTTTCAACAGATGGCACACTCGAGAAAATTGTCGAATGCACAAAGATTGAGCAGTCCGGAAAAACCTTCCGTTTCGCTTCAGACGACGGATGGGAAAACCTTGATGGTCAATCAATCGTTTCCATGAATATGTGGGGGCTTAAGCCTTCAATATTCGCATATGTGGGCAATGAATTCAGAAGATTTATTGACAAATACGTCACAAATCCAAATCTTTCAGTTGAAAGGAAAGCCAAAAGTCTGCAATTGGAGTTTTTCTTGCCGTCCGTTATTGATCGTGCCATTGCAGACGGCATGGCAAACGTGAAAGTTTTGCAGACTTCCAGTGAATGGTTTGGAATGACATATCCGGAAGATATACACATTGTGAAAGACAAACTCGCAGCTCTGATTGCTGCCGGTAATTATCCGTCAAATCTTTGGGCAAGGTAATTTGTTAATGTGGAAAATGTTGATTAGCGCCGTAACTGGCGTGGATTTATATCTGTAATTCGTTAAAGAAGCAGGAGATCATGCTATGAGAAAAATATATAGAGGTATATTGACCGGGTGTATTGCCCTTGTGGCAACAACCTCTGCGCATGCGGTAGAATCAGAGGTAAATGCCGATATCAGCGCAAAGATCACAAGCGGTTACATACGACGCGGGTGCGTCATCAATGAGGACCCGTGTTTCCAGCCATCTGTAACTCTGTCATCCGGCAACTTTGCACTGCATGTGTGGGGCACTTGGGATATTACTCGTACAACAAATTCGTCCCAAAGAACAAGAGTGGATACAACATTGGACTATACGCGCGTAATTAATAAGCACATTCTTTCAGGAGGGCTGATAGCATACATCTACCACGACAGCCAATATACGGATTCCAAAAAGGACACATTTGAAGTATTTGCCGAATACACTATGGACATTCCGTTGCTTCCTTCGGTGGCAATCAATTATGATTTCGGAGAAATCGAGGGATTCTATATCGAAATCTCTGCGGGCCATAGTGTAGGTTTAATCAAGGGAATCGCCGACATGGATTTTCGAGCCGGCATTGGAATCGCGGATGAAAACCACAGCATTGAGGTATTCAATGAAGTTGAGAATCTCCCCGAGAAAACCGGATTTGTGGACGCAACTGTAAGCATATCAATTCCAATTCAGCTTGGAGACTTGATGACACTAACGCCATCAATGACCTATATGACGCTGGTTGATTCGGAACTGCGCGAGGCCGTAGATAATGCCGGTCAGGACATTAACCATTTCATATATGGCGTCACATGCACTTACATGTTCTAAACGACGTCATGCTGCGTCAGTTTTATTCGTATTAGCGGGCGCTGCTATATGAAACAACGGTTCGAGCAAGGAACTGACGCCTTTGACCATCTGTTTGTCACCGCTACCGCTGGTCCATGTAGCATCGTCTTCTGATGTAATTACGATAATGTGCATACCGCTCTTCATGATAAACGCTATACGGTATTTCTCTTTCCACTTACCGTTGATCTGAGTTATTGGCTCATTTTCAAGATCACCGAAAAATTTAATCAGCTCGGACAATATTTTTTCGTCGGTTATGGTGATCTCTGCCTTCTGTGACGACTCGGATACCTGTCGAACTATGGCCTTAGAGGCCGGGCACTCGGTGCGCGTAAACCCGGAACACCCGATGACAAAAATTAATATTATTGTTGCAAGAAGCAATGACACAGCTTTCATGTATTATCCTTCCTTTGTTCCGCACTGCGCGGTCATACCGCAACAAAGTCAACATATAGCATGCAACATATCGCAATTCTTGCATCGTGTCATGGAGAATTCCATGATGGTCATTTGTCTGTTCGCGGATCCGGGATTTGATTTTGCCTAGCGCTACTTTCTTCAGACGCGTTTCAGGTTAAAATCATAATTCCGGCCTTATTCTTTCGGCGTCTCATGGATGCGCATTGTATCGCGCAAAAGCGTTATGCCATTGTCAAAAAAAATCTTTTGGGTAAATGCCTTGTTGACGCCGGACCGTTCGACTGCTTTTTTAATGGCTCGCAATTCTTCATAAAGAAACGAAGTAAACACCAGTGTCGTATGCTCAGCCGAGATTGATAACTGCCAAGGTTTCGGAGTAACATATGTGTATTGATCATTGATCTCGACTGATTTCCCGGGAGCAATAGCTATCGGCAAGTCCGTTGCATATAATATTTTCTCGGCCGACACCGTTCTGAACAGATACTCCATTACTTCCCAGTTGTTCAGCATTGCCAGATCATACCACAGGTTTGGCAGGCTCTTGAGCGTGTCCAGATAACCCACGATGCCTTTCAAATAATACGCGCGCCCGATATGGGCCAATACTATTTTTGCGTTCGGGTAATCATTACATATCTCAATAATCTGTTTCTGATTTATAGGATCTGCCAATCTGTCTTTACGAGGTATATGAAGCATAATTATCAGTCCGTGTTCCTCGGCTATTTCCATAGCCCAATCAGGCAACATCTCATGAATTTCAATATCATTCCGATCACGTTTCTTCACATAGTTTAAATATGGTTTGAATCCAAGAAACGAATAGCGATCAATATCTTCCTTTACATTAGCCTGAGTATCATATCTCGGATCAATCAGTCGGAACGGAAAAAATCGCTTTCTATCACATTGTGCGCCTACGTAATGATCGTTCAACTCTCTGTCATACTCTTCATACGGCATTCCAAAACACACGGCATATGTTTCTCGTTCTGGATAGATTTCGGATAAATCCCGCTTTAGATCGTCCATATCGTATTTTTCTATGTCTTGTCCTGCACAACAATAAGACGTTCCTTCAGGAATCACGCCTTTGCAAAAGATGTGTGTGTGGAAATCAAGAACCTTGCCGGGAATAAAATCCTCCAATTCTTCTTTCCATATCTTCATGTCGTGTTCATGTTTTGTCGTCTCACGCCACATAATTCGTCGTCCCCCAGGGGTAATCGCCAGGATACGATCCTGTTCTTGTCATTGCCCTGTTTTGTTACGATATGATGTTACATTGCAGCCCCATGAAATCTGCAAATGCCCGGATTCCTTCCATCTCATTTCCCATTATCAGCGCACTGTGATGTGTGCCGCCATATTGCGAATATTTCTCCAGAAACGATTCCAAGGGCAACACGGGCTTCATCCAGCCACGCACACTGTCTTTCATTTCCGCAACGCTCGTATCTCCAAGCATTTCTACCGGAGCCGCAATCAAGCTGAAGCTGTCGTTCGGGCCCGGCACAATATCCACAAATGTCGCCGGCCCTTGTTTTAGACAACATGTGAGCTTCGCCGGATTTTGCGCCGGAGTGTATGGGAAATTGTACTCGATCAAACGCGGTTGTTCCATCGCAAGGACGGGATTAACTTCTCCCATGTGCGACAGAAACAGGCTTGAACCCTCCCAATCAGGACAAAATAACTCTGTAAATGTCACTTCGCCAAAACCCTGCGACAGCGCGCCTACCAACGCGGCTGTAAGCACGTCTCCTTCGCCCGCATATCCAATCCCGCGCGCCATCGCCTTGCAGGCTTCAAGAAACGGAACAGTATCAACCGGTCCTTCGCTCATCGAAAATGCGAGGAAATTCATGCTGAACGCATCGTATCCGCCGGTTTCCAGTATCCTTCGCGTCGCCAAACACACTCGAAGCGAACGCCGATGCACATCTTCTGCCAAGTCGCAACAGTATTTCTCTCTGTCTGCCGCCAGTTCATTATCAATATCTTTGACCGTAACCAAGTCTACGCTTCCGGCTAATTCGTCCAAACCCGCCTGATGGACTGTAATGCCAAGCGCCTTGAGAAGCGTATCCGACTCAACGTAGAAATCGCCCATCCCCTTAAAAGAATCTCCTATGCGCAGCACTTTTGTCCGAGACATGTGTCGCGCCGCCATTGCTCCGCGTATCATTGCCACGGCTCGCTTTATTACTTTACTGTCGCCCGCATATCCCGCGACTATGCAAAACCGCTTACCGTGACGGCGCAACATACATGTCATGTCCATTACACCGTGTATTCCATGATTATACATTATGCGATCAGGATGTGTGTTTCTCCCAAAACGCATATCCATGGTTACATCCAGAACAACAATCGGCAGTTCCGTGCCAATCAAAGCGTCAATGCTTTCCAAAGATGGTGAATATGCCAAATGCAGCGTTACTATACAGTCAGCTGATTCTTGTTCGAAACGCAAAACCGCATTGCCGAATTCGTTCGCCAATCTGCATACATCCGCGGTTATAACATCAACTCCATTTGCTTTAAAACTATTGACAATCTTGTCTATCAATGGCTGAAAAGATTTCCGCACCTCCGGTAGAGTTTTGTCATAAAGCTCAAGGTACAACGGCAACAGACCAATCTTCGGTTTCTTACCCATCGTATTCTCTCCATTTATTCGAACGTTATATTCCCGCCGGCTGAGATATCGCCATATAACCGATCAAATAAGTTCAAATACTCATGATAACCTTCCACAATGGCCGACATTGTGCGTTCGGAAACTTTCGGCGCTCGTTTCGTTTCAGCCGTTGCCGCCTTTGCACAAAATGCCGACAACGCGCCACGCGTACCTGACAAATCCGGCTCTTTCAGATAGTAAACCGGCAGGGGATGAAATAATGCGGCAAGCAATGTTCGGAAAAATTCTCCCTTACTGGCGCCTCCTCCCAAGACGACACTGTCAACTTTTTTCCTGTTTTTTACTTCGGCAAATATGCGCGCCATCTCGCAGGCCATTGACAACGCTAACGCCCGGAGCAGTTCTTCCTTGTCAGTTTGCGGGCCGACACCAAAGAAAGTTCCGCCGCCAATCGCTCGATTGTTCAAAGGATTGCCCATGTTCAGCCATGGTAATGCAACAAGTCCTTCATGCGGCATAAGTCGGCGGCGAAATACCAAACGGGCTTTTGTAAGCGCTTTGTTATGATCCTCATTCATAAGATGTCGCAGTGCCCAATCCCAAGTTATATTACCGGTAAATAATGCCTGTATTACCAAGTAGCCTTTGCCAATAATGGCGGGTATTGGAAATTGCGTTGGCGAATGCCATTTCGAAGTTTTGGGCAACAGATAGTTGCCCACCCACGCAGTGCCCAGTGAACATTGTAACGGACGCCTGGAAACACCAGACGCCGATATATAACCTGCTTCATGATCCATATACGGCCCCGCAACCGGTATGTTATTAGATAGTCCCAGTTCTTGCGCCATATGCGAATTCATTGGATGAATCTCATGTCCTTTTCGCATAGGCGCCACAAATGATATCGGCATTTGAACAAGATCCATCAGTCGCTGGTCAAGCCTTTGATCCACAGCGTTGTAACAACCGATCTGAAGCGCATTACACGCGTCTTGTCGCCAAACACCGGTCAAGTGAAAATAGCAGAACTCGCCCGCACCCACATATATATTGTCTGGCTTCATGATTTCCGGTCTCGTATCTTTCAGCCACAAAATCTTCGCCAATCCATGGCCTGGGTCATCACGAAGAGTATATTTGCGCCAAAATGAGGATTTGATTTTTTCTTTTACTACAGGAAGATACGCTCTTGCCCGAGCATCATTCCAAATCATCATAGGGGTCAATGACTGACCGGTCTTCTTGTCGGCAATTATCGTACTGCCGCCTTGCGCAGCAAGTCCCATGCCTTCAACCGCTCTCCATCGTCGTCCAAGCTTGTCTCGAAGCTCAAAAAGAACACCTATTAACGCCCGTTTCAAACCTGTCGGCGATTGTTCGCGAGCTCCGTCCCTGCCTACGGAGAGTTTCAAACGATTTCCGGCTTCGGCTAAAGATTTGCCGCTTACAGAATCGAACGCAGCCGCTTTCAATACAGTGCTGCCTACGTCAATACCTATTAGTATGCCCGGCATTTTATTGATCGGCGCCCAGATTATTGTTATTATTCGTTTGTAACTTTGGCATATATCACTTCGCATTCCGCCTGTCCGACCCATTCGCGGACTTCAGGCGAACACTCATCATCAGTAATTATCGTATCTATTTCGTTCAGTGATGCGCATTGGACAAATGCCGTTCTTGCAAATTTGCTGCTGTCAACCACAAGTACTGCTTTGTCGCTGTTTTCAATCATTGCCTTTGATATTTGGGAGATTCGAACATCTGTCGTAAAACTACCATCTCGCGTAACGGCATCAGCGCCAAGAATACTTATATGCGTACGGAAATTCTTCAGATTGTCTTCCGTCAACGGACCGGTCAGATCGGGACTGAACTTGCGCACACTCCCGCCAAGCAGAATCAGTTCTATATTATCGCAGCCCTGAAGCACTGAAGCTATGGCCAATGAAGTAGTTAATACAGTCAAATTGTCAACAGATGCCAGCACCCTGGCAACTTCGAGCGTAGTAGTGCCAGTATCCAGAGACACCGACATTCCCGGCAATACCATTCGTGCCGCCTCGGCGGCAATAGCCCGTTTCTGATGAATACATAATTGTGACTTGTCTTTGAATTCGAATTGAACAATGCCGGTTCTGGAAAGCACCGCTCCGCCATGAGTCCTGCTCAATTGACCGGATCGGGACAAAGAAGCAAGATCCCGGCGTATCGTCATTACACTAACACCAAGCTGATTTACTAACGATTCAACGGTTGACTCACCGTCTCTTGCTAGAATTTCGAGAATACGATCCTGCCGAATGTTTCTCTTCACGCGCCTATCCCCTTGCTCGCATCAAATCATTGCTCGGGCACATAACATCTGCGCCCGAAATTTTAACCGGTCAAATCATACTTTCGCACAACATCCCGCGCCATTGCATTCTTTTTAACGATATCCTGCAGAGCGGAAATGAAAGCAGACGGTTTTGATGCCTGAACCGCATTCCTTCCGAATACAACTCCAGATGCGCCATCTGATATCTCTCGTTCAGCCAGTTCCAGAGCGTCTTTATCTGTCGGGGTTTTTTCCGCCCCGAGACCAAGAATTGGAATGGGACAAGTCGAAGTCACTTCTTTGAAATTATTTGTGTAGAAAGTCTTTATTGCATCCGCCCCTAATTCAGCGAGCATACGACAACCGATCAATATTTCTTCATGAAATTCTTCGGCGCCTTTTGTAAGATGGCTATGTGGAAAATATTCGCCAATTACCGGCAACCCGATTTTGTGCGCCTTGATACATAAATCGGTAAATATTTCCGAGTTCCTGGCGTCCGTCGCTTCATCTCCTGTTTTAAGTGTCAAACAAATCAAGACACAATCCGCGCCCAATGCGGCAGCATCGCTCGGTTGATAAAGATTCGAAATGACGGAATCTCTGTAGCCCCATTTGAATGCAAACACGCTGTTGTAGTTCAATCGCACAATTGCCATCGGTGAGTTTCGCCTCGAGAAACAGGCTTGCGCATGCGGCAACATTCCCGGTGATAATAATATACCATCAGCGCCATCGCCAATTCTCGACAGCATCCCAGCAATATCCTCCATTCCTGCATGCGGCCCATCAAACATGCCATGATCACACGCAACAATAACAGCCCTGCCGGATTCTCCAAAAAGACGCCCAAATCTGATCGCTCGACCACTCATTTTATATCCCTCCAAACTAAAATGTTCGTTTTTGTGCGTATCCGCTTGTTTCAAACATCACGGTATTAACGATACATGTACGTAACCACTTATTCAAGAGAAAAACATAATCCGTTGTCTGCTTTTTTTTGGATTTGTTTCAATGTATACACGTTTTACGTTTGATTATCAAATTTTAAACCGATAAAATTGAGAATAAATATTAGTTTGCATTGTGCTACTCAAGTAA
>JAFGTH010000211.1 GCA_016934225.1 Lentisphaerota bacterium
ACAACTCGGCAAGCGGCACTGCCGCGCGCACCACCTGCATCTCGCCGCGCGCAAACACATCTTTAACTTTGCCGCGCCGACTGTTTAAATCGCCAAGAACATCCCCTGTATAATCGCCTGGAGTTACAATCTCCAATGCCATTACAGGCTCGAGGAAATTCGGATCCGCAGCCATGACCGCATCGCGAAACGCCATGACTGCAGCCGTGCGAAATGCAACATCCGTCGAGTACTCTTGATCATAACTCCCGTCTACAACCGTAATCTTTACATCAGTGACCGGGCACCGGCCCAGAACGCCTGTCATGGCTCCGTCTATCAAACCTTTTTCGATATGTTCTCTGAACTCGGCCGGCACATGATTCGTTGAAACGTTGAATTCAATCGTGTTTCCAGTTGAACGCTCGGCAGGAGACACTTCCACGACCACATGGCCTATATGTCTGCGGCCTCCGAGTTCCCTGTCAAATTTGTGTTCGCCTCGACCAGTGTTCATCACAGTCTCATAGTAAACAACCATCGGTCGGCCTGTATTCGCTTCAACATGAAATTCGCGGAACATTCTATCTTTCAAAATTTCCAAATGAAGCTCGCCCATGCCGCTGATAATGGTCTGTCCCGTCTCTTCGTCCTTTCGGATAATACATGTCGGATCTTCAGCAGCCAACATGTTCAACGCATTTTCAAGTTTCTCTCTGGCCCCCCTGGTCTTGGCCTCCACCGCCATAGACATCACCGGGTCGGGAAATTTCATGGATGAAAACTGAATTGGCGCATGCTCCGCGCAAAGAGTGTCGCCTGTTGTCGAATCTTTCAAACCTGTAACACAACCGATTTCCCCCGTGCTCAAAGTTTCCACATCGGTTCTACTGTCCGCATGAATCCGCAAAAGCCGACTGATTTTCTCGCGCTTCTTGGTACGCGGATTGAAAACATTCTGTCCTTTTTTTAACACACCGGAATAGATACGGACGAAATGCAGCCGCCCAACATACGGATCATTCACAAGCTTGAACACGAGAGCGCTTAGTGTTTCCTTGTCATCGGCTTTGCGCGATACTGTTTCGCCGGATTTGGGATTCACGCCACTGATCGCCGGCACATCGGTTGGAGACGGCAGATAATCCACCACGGCATCAAGAATCTGCTGAACGCCCTTGTTACGCAATGCCGCGCCGCAGAGAACGGGCGTGATACGGTTAGTCAGAGTCAAACGCCTGATGCCTTCCCTCAATTTTTCGCTTGGAACATCAGGACTCTCGAGATATGCCTCCAAAACCGCTTCGTCCTTCTCTGCAACCTGTTCGACAAGGCAAGCCCTGGCTTCCTCTGCCGCCGCCGCATGTTCGGACGGAATTTCTGACTCAACAACAGTCAGGCCAAGATTCGCTTCGTCATAACACATAGCTTTCATCCGCAACAAATCTATCACGCCGCGAAACGATTCTTCCTGCCCTATCGGCAATTGAACCGGAACCGCATTCGATCCAAGTCTGGATTTAATCTCCGCAACCACGCCCTGGAAATTCGCGCCAAGGCGATCCATTTTGTTTACAAATGCGATTCGGGGAACATGATAACGCGAGGCCTGGTGCCAAACAGTCTCAGACTGCGGCTGTACTCCGCCTACGGCGCAAAAGACACCAATCGCACCATCCAGCACACCAAGAGACCTTTCAACTTCGGCGGTAAAATCAACATGTCCTGGAGTATCAATAATGTTAACCTGATAATTTCGCCAAGCGCACGTCGTTGCAGCGCTTGTAATCGTAATACCCCGCTCCTTTTCCTGAATCATCCAGTCCATCACTGTTGTGCCGTCATGAACCTCACCCATCTTATGAATTCGCCCGGCATAAAAAAGCATCCGTTCAGTCACGGTGGTTTTACCCGCGTCTATGTGAGCAATAATCCCTATATTCCTGACCATGGACAGAGCGCGGCCCTGCTGCCCACCCTTCCCCGTTGAACTGAGGTCGGCCGCTTTCTTGTCCTTCTTCTGTTCCAAAACTGCTACCATTGTTTGAGTTACTTCTTTTTGCGAGATGACCTGGCTACCATGCGTAATGAGCAAATGCCTTGTTTGCCTGCGCCATCTTGTGGGTATCGTCCCTCTTTTTAATCACATTGCCCTGATTATTATACGCATCTAAAATCTCTATTGCCATCGCACGCCCCATGGATGATCCTTTACGCGCTCCCGAATACTGAACCAGCCACCTGAGCGCCAACGCAAGCTGTCTATTCCTTCCAACCTCAACAGGAACCTGGTATGTTGCGCCTCCAACACGGCGCGACTTCACTTCCACTCGCGGTTTCATGTTGTCAATGGCCTTGACCAGTACCTCCAGTGGATCTCCGCCGTTACGTTTCTGTATCTCATCAAGCGCCCCGTAAACAATGCGTTCCGCCGTTGATTTTTTACCTCGCTGCATAACGTAGTTGATTATGCGAGCCACAAGTTCGCTGTTGAACTTGGGATCGGGCACTAATCCTCTTTTCTCAGCTTTACGCCTTCTTGACATTTCTGACTCCGACTACTCCTGCTTCGGCTTTTTGGCGCCGTACTTTGAACGACCTCTTTTGCGACCATCTACTCCAAGGCTATCTTGAACGCCTCGGACTATGTGGTATCGTACTCCGGGCAAATCTTTAACACGTCCGCCTCTCACAAGCACGACACTGTGCTCCTGCAGATTATGTCCCTCTCCTCCAATGTATGCCGTTACTTCATAACCCGATGTTAAGCGCACCCTCGCAACTTTTCTTAACGCCGAATTTGGTTTCTTTGGCGTCCGGGTCATCACCGCCAGACATACCCCCTGTCTCTGCGGAGACTTCCGCAAGGCAGGCGATTTGCTTTTCTGACGCAATTTCCGCCGGCCTTTTCGGACTAATTGATTAATTGTCGGCATACTCTTTCTCCAACCTCAAATTGACAAAAGGCAAAACATTAGCAGATCTGCAGATATCAATTCAAGCTTAACCTAGCAATTCTTCCAATTTCTTTTCGGCTTCCGTCTGAGCCGACGTTCGAACCATTTCTTCCTCAGGCAACGGCTCCGCCAATGGAACCAATTTGATGTTGCGATGGAGCGGAAATCCTGTTCCCCCGGGTATGAGTTGACCCATAATTACATTTTCCTTGAATCCCCTCAGTTTATCCACCTTGCCCAGTGTCGCAGCATCAGTTAAAACGCGAGTCGTATCCTGGAAAGACGCAGCCGAAATAAAGCTTTCAGTCTCCAGCGACGCCTTGGTGATACCCAATAACGCCGGTGTGGCTTCTGCCGGACGCTTGCCTTCCGCAATCGCCGCCTCATTGCACTCAAGAAATCTCTGCTTCATTACCTGCTCGCCCCACAGAAACTCCGTGTCGCCAGGATTGGTAATCCGGACTTTTCTAAGCATTTGTCGAACAATAATCTCTATGTGCTTATCGTTGATCTCAACTCCCTGCAAACGATAAACCTGCTGTACCTCGTCCACCAGATACTCCTGCAACTCCTGAGGTCCGCATACATCCAAGATTTCCTGCAGAACTATAGGCCCTTCTGTAAGTTGCTGTCCTTTTTTAACGCGATCGCCTCTGAACACAACTATATGTTTGCCCATGGGGATAAAATGTTCTTCGGTTCCTCCCGAAGCTTCATCTCTGATAATCAGACAACGTCTGCCTCGTTGATTCGGCCCAAAATCCACAACTCCTTCGATCTTCGCAATTTCCGCCGCATCTCTAGGCTGACGCGCCTCGAACAATTCAGCCACGCGCGGAAGTCCGCCTGTGATATCTCTGGTCTTGGATTCCTTTCTCGGCGTCTTTGCAAGAACCTCGCCGGCTACGACCTTCTTACCTTCTTTCGATACCACATGAGCGCCGGCAGGTATGCTATAGAATCCCAATATTTCATCATTCTCAATGCTCTTGACAATGATCTGGGGATGGAGATCCTCTTTCGTCTCAAGAACGACAGTGCCCTTCAAACCGGTTTGTTCATCAATCTCTTTTTTGACCGACACATTCTCTACGAAATCATGAAAACTCACGATTCCTTCCTGCTCGGCCAGAATCGGCACACTGTAAGGATCCCACTTGGCCAGGCAATCACCCTTGCGTATGTTTCCACCATCGGCAACATTTACGATCGCGCCCATTGCAGTCGTATATCGTTCGACTTCATGGCCGGTTGAGTCATGAATACTTATAGCGCCATTTTTATTCAGCACTACGTGTTCACCAGCCTTATTCACAACAACACGCAAATCCTGATAACGAACGATTCCGGCGTTTTTGGCAATAATCTCCGGCTGTTTGAATACAGCGCTGGCGGTGCCGCCTATATGAAAAGTCCGCATTGTCAACTGCGTTCCCGGCTCACCGATAGACTGTGCCG
>JAFGTH010000212.1 GCA_016934225.1 Lentisphaerota bacterium
CTATGTCACCAAACGGAGTCCTGAAAGCAAAGTGATTTGCGCGAACTCAACTCCAATGTACCGCACCGATCGTCACGGCGAACTTGATTCCAAGACTGATCGAGTGCGTGAACGGAACAGAATCATGCAGGAATTGGCAACCAAACACCGTTTTCCTCTCAACGATTTGTTTAATTGTGTGTTGAACCATGTGGAGTACTACTTGGAGGATGGCGTGCATTTTACTGCCGACGGACAGAACGTTCTGAGTAAGCAGGTGGCTCGAGCAATTCTGGAGTTGGACAATCGCAAAACTTGACACGATTCCGTGCGTCGTCAAGGATGAAGTACGAAACAAAAGCTTTTTTAACGGCGCATTGAAATGCCGATCGGATGCGATCGTTTTATTGGCGTGTTTAGGTCGTGTCGAATTAACTTTACGAATGCTTGAAAACTGGAATGTGTTCTTTTGCAATTGAAAGGAATTAATGCGGGGAAAACCGTGTTGTTAAGAAACGATTAATCAGTAATCAAATATGCTTAAAAAGGTGACTGTTATGAGTATCCTGAGTGAATTCAAAGAGTTTGCAGTAAAAGGTAATGTCGTGGATATGGCTGTCGGTATTATCATAGGCGGAGCGTTTGGGAAAATTGTAACGTCTGTGGTCAACGATGTGATTATGCCGCCCATCGGTTTGTTGCTCGGGGGCGTGAACTTTACAGACCTGGCGATTACCCTCAAGAAAGCGGTAATGGCGGCTGACGGCGTTACTGTTCAGACGGCGGCGGTCATGTTGAACTACGGCAAGTGTATCCAGACCATAGTTGATTTTCTGATAGTTGCATGGGCGGTTTTTCTTCTTGTGAAGGCTTTGAACTCATTACGGCGTAAACAAGAGGCGATAGAAAAGAAGGCATGAACCGGAGAAAAAACACGAGAGGGGATAACAAACACATGAAGAAAGCATTTGTTGTAGTAATCTGTATCTGTATGGTTCACCTTGTGGCTGTTGCGCAGGAACAAGAGGGATCCTTCAAAAGCGCCTTAAGCATTGGCGTTACGTTGACGGACGGTAATAGTGAGACATTGTTGGCAAACGGATCCCTTGTGACAGAGGGTAAGAATGACGGTTTCGGATCAATCCGAGCCGGTTTGGAAGCAAATTACGGCGAAAGCACTATTGCATCCAATACAGAAACAACTGTCGAAAATCTTCGCGCTTTTGTCAACGTGCAGAAAACTCTCAGTCCTATGACATTCATATCCGTTAATGGAGAGGTTCTGTATGACAGCGTTGCGCAAATTGACTATCGCGCCACATTGGGGCCGGGCTTGGGGGTATATCTGATTAAGAACGACAAGACATCGCTCTTTCTTGAAGTCGGCCCTTCATATGTATGGGAGGAGGTTTCGGATGTCGGCGATGATTACCTTGCGTTGCGACTCACAGAACGTTATGATTATACAATCAGCAAAACATCCAGATTATGGCAATCACTGGAATATTTGCCCAGAGCCGATGATTTTGACGACTACCTGTTGAATGCGGAGTTCGGCGCAGAGGCTGACATCACTGCGAGTCTGAAGTTGCGGCTTGTTTTGCAAAACAAGTATGACAGTACGCCCGGAGCTGGCTTGGAAGAGAACGATCTCACATTGATTACCGGCCTTAGCATGCCGCTTTGATGTGTTGTTGAAGGCATCACGATTGCAGAAAGGCGCCAATGGATCTCCGTTGGCGCCTTTCTGCTTGTGATATCCTGCGTTGTTGGGTTATAGGACATAGGTATGAGTGTTCCCGCGACAAATGTTTTGAGCGATGTTCTGTCGGAATGGATGAAAACCATGTTTGAATCCACGTTTACGGATGTCAAATATGATTTCTCTCAAATTACCGTTGTTCCAACCGGCGACAGCCAATTTGGCGAATTTCAATGCAACAACGCAATGGCTATGGCTAAGGATTTGAAAAAGTCCCCTCGACAAATAGCTCAATCCGTTGTCGAAGGCATTGATTTGCACGAAAGCGTTGAAAAAGTGGAAGTGGCCGGGCCTGGATTCATTAACATCTATTTAAAGACTAAGTGGATGTCGTCAGCGTTGACAGAGATGGCGGGCCGTGATGATCTATGCGTTCCGAGAATAGGGCATGGGCATACCGTCGTCATTGATTACTCAAGCCCCAATGTCGCCAAACCGATGCACATTGGCCACATTCGTTCCACGATTATCGGTAACTCCATAGACAGAATGCATAGGTTTCTAGGATACAAGGTGATTTCAGACAATCATATCGGCGATTGGGGTACGCAATTCGGTATCATTATTATGGGATATCGTCATCTGCTCGACAAAGTTGCGTTGGAATCCTCGCCAATTGAGGAGCTTGAGCGAATCTATGTCGCCAGTTACGAGAAGGGAAAGGCCGACGAGGAATGGATGGATAAATGTCGAGCGGAACTGGTCAAACTGCAAGCCGGCGACGTGGAAAACATGCAGCTCTGGCGACAATTCGTCGAACTTAGCCTCGGAGAATTTGAAAGAATATACAAGCGGCTTGGCGTATCGTTCGATCATGTGAGAGGCGAGAGTTATTACAGGGACCGGCTCGGGGATGTGGTCGCTGAATTGAAAGAACGCGGACTTGCGACAGAGAGCGAAGGCGCGATAGTGGTGTTTCTTGACGATGAGAAGTTGCCTGCATGCATTGTTCGCAAGAGCGACGGCGGGTACAACTACGCGACGTCCGATCTTGCGACGGTAGAGAGCCGTGTCGCTGCGTATTCTCCGGAGAAAATAATCTATGTTACCGATGAAAGACAGCAACTGCACTTCAGGCAGATCTTTGCCATATGCAGAAAGATGGGCGTACGGGTGGAATTGCATCATGTGTGGTTTGGACTAATGCGTCTTCCAGACGCCACTTTTTCGACTCGGGAAGGCAATGTCATCAAACTTGAAAAACTTCTTGATGAAGCGGAACGCAGATCGCTTGCAATTGTGAAGGAATCGAGTCCTAATATGCCGGAAGAGCAGCAGAAGGCAGTAGCACGTTCGGTTGGAATTGGAGCGGTAAAATACGCCGATCTGAGCCAAAATCCTCAAAGTTTAGTGACGTTCACATGGGACAAAGCATTGGCCCTTGACGGCAATTCAGGTCCATACCTGCAATATGCTTACGCGCGAATTGCCAGTGTACAGGACAAGTACGCCGAACGCTTTCCCAATTCGAATATTAAAAAATATCCGATTGAGCTGATTGAGCCGGTGGAACGGGATTTGGCAGTGAAGCTTCTACAATTCCCGGAAACGGTTCTTCGCGCGACGCTCAGTTACAAACCCAGTAGCGTAGCAGAGTATCTTTATGATCTTGCCAAAACATACAGCACGTTCTACCAGAATGTTCCCTTTCTTAAGGCCGAACCAGGTGTTAGAGAGAGCCGTGTGCGTCTCTGCAGCGTTGTCGCTAAAGTTTTGAGGAAGGGATTGGAATTGTTGGGGATTGAGACGCCTGATCGAATATAATATGGTTTTGCGTCATAGACAAGAAGACTACCTCGAAACACGCAAGCTGGAAACATCAAAACGGGATTCTGTATGAGGCTTTCGTTGTTCAATAGTTAGGATTTGACGGATTGACTTCTCAGCATATTCGGCTCACTTGAAAGTTGTGACGACTTTCTGCTTTGTTTCCAGTTTCATGCCGGGAATATCTTTGAGTTGTGAGAATATTTCTGCCTGCGATTGGCCGCCACCCGTAATGGCATCCGGGTCCATCAGTTCTCTGCCCTTTTCGGTAGCCATGATGATGTCCATATTCATTTCCAGCAGGACTATTCTTTGATTTCCCTTGTTTGTCTTATAGGCATATGTTGCATCCGTTTTAACGTCGGCACCTTCGACTTCAATCACAAAACTCATTGTCATTCCCTGAAACAGTTTCTGCATGGCTTCTTCTCTGCTTGTAACAGGGCCGTAGCCTGCGGCCATCATCATCATGGCCAGTTGTGGATCAATCGCTTTCGAATCCGGTTTGGGTTTTGATATTGGCGCTGTTTGTGTTGTGGGGTAAGATGGAATATTTATAGTTAGAGTGTTGATGGGCCCTTTTGAAAACTTAAATCCGAATGATCGTTCGTCTGCATCTTTTCCGAAGTTTTTTCCGGCATGTGTGCCGATCATTGCTTTGTCAGAAGGATTCATGGATTTCATGCCGAAATGAACATTATTGATATCGGTAAAGGAATATAAAGCGACGGATCCTTTTGCGCCGTCGCGATCATACGGTTTTGCCCTGTCGAACGTGACGCCGTTGCCGTAATTACCAGCTTCATTCTTAAGCGACTCCTCGTCGAAAAAAATATTATCCGGTATTGACGACGCTGTTCCGACTGCCTGTTGTTGGTACATTTTCATCTGCGACATCTGTTTTTCAAGCAATGGAACGATTTGTTTTGCAAACTGCCTTGTGACAAGAATGGTTCCGGATCCGTCGCTCCTGACCTTGATGAGCACTGTGTTTTTCACGCACCCGGCGGTGAGCATGCACGCAGTAAAAATTAATGGTATAGCTTTCAATTTGCTCATGAAACGCATGAGTGGGTCTCCTTGTTATTTGTTGACAATGCAGTATATACCCGGATCTTTTGACGGCAAGAACCGAATATACAGTCTTTTTTAGTTAACAACCTATTCGTTTTTTCAATCCGGGGCAATATCATCAGTATTTATATTTACTACCGCCAATGAATTCGCGGAGCAGCGAATCATGTGGAATACATGAATCATCTTTCATGGCGCGTATCGGTTTGAGCAGTGCATAAACACGGTTTGCCCGTATGTGTGCGTCGAGCCGTAACGGGTCGTCTTGATATTTGTTTCTGGCACGGGAGATGTATTTGAACAATTTATGTCGAAGGACAGGCAGTTCATAAGGCAGGGCGCTGTTAATTATGCAGTCTGCATGCTTGATGAACGGAATAATGTTATGAAACTCGCTTCGTCGTACGTAGTGCCAGTGGGTCAACGTCTGTATCGGTTTCAGGTTGCGGTGATCTTTGTCGCGTATCATTCGCCGTAACAGCCGGTTATCAGCCCAACGCATGAATGTTCCATCGTCTGCGCGAAATTGGTCGAGGGTCTCAATATACAACTTGAATTTGTTTTCCGCAGGAACGCTCGACGTCATTCCTTCGTATAAACCGTGCAGGCTGTCAATAAGAAGTATTTCATTCCTGTCCAGTTTGAATTCATGAGCGTTGTCCTTTCTAATTCCTGTTTTGAAATTGTACTGTGGTGTCATGACTGTTTCGCCTTTTAAAAGCTGCGCAAGATGCGTGTTGATCAGTTCCAGGTCCAGCGCTTCCGGACGTTCGTAGTCATAATCACCGAGATCGTCACGGGGATGTTTATTCAAATCGAAGAAATAGTTGTCAATATTGATGGTTCGGAATCCCATGCCTGCTTTTTTAAGTTGTTCACTTACCTTGATGGTGGTGGTGGTTTTGCCTGATGCCGAAGGTCCTGCGACTATAACGATCCTGATTTTTTTTGAACCTTCGAGTATGGCGTTTGCTGCAAGATTCACCTCTTCTTTGTATCTTTGATCGGCGTCGGCAACAAGCGCTGGAAATTTTCCGCGCGAAATAGTTCGGTTCAGATCCTGTACGGAGCCGCAGGAGTGGTCCATATTCCATCTTAAAACCTCGTAGAGCTTCCTGTAGGGGACATTATCGGTTACCTCGAATTCATACGCACGTGCCGCTCTGGCTCTTGCTCTTTGATGACGATAGATGATATAATTTCGAGCAATGGCGGTATGGTGTGACTCCATAAGAGAGTTTTCGACGACATCCTGGATGTCTTCGACAGTTGGCATTATCTCGGCGCCGTATGCGGACACAAGGGCGGCTTCCACTTTTTCGCTCATTGACTCCGCCAGTTTCAGATTAGGTTTGCCGGTAGATGCCGTTGCTTTAAGAATCGCAGTATTTATTCTGCCGCGATCGTATTTGACGATTGTTCCGTCTCTTTTGATTATCCGTGAAATTGGACAAGGATTACTCATGAGTAATAGATACTACTTATCGGTATTAAACAGTTCAATATTGATTTGATTTGACATGTGTCTGTCGGCTATTGTTCGTAAATGTGGGTTAGACGATTAACACAAGCCGTTGTAGTAAAATCGAGATCAGACCACTGTATCTCGCGCAAGAATATTGATCCGGATGCTTTAAAAGTTCTTTACAGACTGCATAGATCCGGACATATCGCATACCTTGTCGGGGGCGGTGTTCGTGATCTTCTTCTCGGGCGTCAGCCAAAAGATTTTGACGTAAGTACAAATGCACATCCACGCACGATAAAGAAATTATTCAGAAATTGTTTCTTAATAGGCCGCCGTTTCAGATTGGCGCATATTAAATTCGGCGACAAAATCATTGAAGCAAGTACGTTCAGACGGCGTCCTGAATCCGATACGGATACGAACGACAGTAACGCCGATCTGTTGCACAGACATGACAATACATTCGGAACACCGACGGAAGATGCGCAACGGCGCGATTTCACAATAAACGGTTTGTTTTACGATATCGGCACTTTTAGCGTTATTGATTATGTCGGCGGATTAAAAGATCTCGATAGGCGTCTTATTCGGAGTATCGGCAATCCGGCGATAAGATTCAGGGAAGATCCGGTGCGTATGATAAGGGCTGTGCGGTTTGCCTCCCGGTTGGGATTCAGCATAGATCGTTCCGACATAAAAGCGATCAGGAAATATAGACACGAACTTTTAAGAGCGGCGCCTTCGCGTCTATTGGAGGAAATATACAGGTTGTTTGCATTCCGATCCGGCGAAGCAGCCGTTCGAATATTATTTGAAACGGATCTTCTGGCGATAATCCTGCCGGAAATAGATGTTTATCTCCGGAATGCTGACAAGGCCGGCAGAAAAGTATTCTGGCGTTGCCTCGCCGCGCTTGACGCGGGTAAATATGTAATAGGGCAACCTACGCCGGTGATGATTTTTTCGACATTGTATCTTGCTCCTTTTCTAAGTTCGGCGTGTAATGATCCTGAGAGCGGCGGCCGTGCGTTTCGTCTTGCCCTTGCGCATGATTTGCTGACGCCTGCCTCCAGACGTTTTCAGATGCCCAGGCATGTTTTTCACAGGACTGCGTTGGCTCTGGTTTCGCAAAGACGGTTCGAGCTCACAAATCGTCGTTTTTCGAAAAAACGGTTTGTTGCTATGGATGTATTCCCGGAATCATTGTCGCTTCGACAGATATGGCTGGCAGCACACGATGGAGACAGCAACTCGCTTCAGACATGGATTGATTTGTACGGGAAATGGAAACTTGATTCCACAAGCCGGCTCGGCAATCACATTGAACATGAACGCAACACACCGTACCGTCGGTTTGATAACCACAGAAGCAATCGGCGTCGTAAGCACAGTTAAAAACACGTCAGATCATGACGCGTTCTCGCTTTTTTCTTCAAGAAGTTCCTTTTTTTGTATGCCCCAAAAATCGTCTTCGATCTTTTTAAGCTTTTTCAAGAAAGATAGAAGAATCCAAACGCTGGTTCCTCCAACAAACATACAGGCAAAAATCATAATTATAGCACGTCCGGCCATGATGAAAACCTACTCTTGCAGCATTGCATATTCAAGAGAGAAAGCGGGTAATTCAGGCTTGGGGAAATACCATGTTGTTGCTTGAAATCCGGAATGGCCGGGCATACAATTAGATCGAAGTTTATGACAATTGGAGGTTGACAATGAGAAAACTGGTTCTGGCTTGTATTATTATGTGTATAGCTGTGTTCATCGGATGTGGTCGTAAAAGCGGGTCTTCGCAGTGGAGTAAGCTGGAAATTGCCGTGATACCGAAAGGCACAACACACAGCTTCTGGAGGGCCGTTCATGCCGGTGCAGCAAAGGCAGGTACGGAATTCGGCGCCGAAATCATCTGGCAGGGGCCTCAGAAAGAAGACGACCGCCAAATGCAGATTCAAGTTGTGCAAAATGTCACCAGTCGTGGTGTTGATGCCATAGTGCTCGCACCCCTGGATGATCAGGCGCTTGTGGCTCCGATTAATGCGGCTGTGAATCGAGGTATAGAAGTAATCATCATAGATTCGGATCTCAAAAGTGAGCACTATTCGAGCTTTGTCGCCACCGATAACTATGTCGGAGGCAAGTTGTGCGCCAGACGCCTCGTTGATGTTCTCGGCGAAGAGGGTAAGGTGATGATGCTTAGATATCAGGAAGGTTCGGCGAGCACTTCAAATCGTGAGCAAGGTTTTATTGACGGCATAAAAGAATATGGAAGCAAGATCAAACTTGTTTCCACAAGTCAGTATGCAGGCGCAACGATAGAAAAAGCGTTTCAGGCGTCCCAAAATCTTTTAAATCGGTATCCAAGGATTGACGGAATCTTTTGCCCAAATGAATCATCAACACAAGGTATGCTTCGGGCGTTGCAGACGTCCGGTCGGGCAGGTAAAGTCAAGTTTGTCGGTTTTGACTCCAACGAGACATTACTCAATGCTCTTCGTAACGGAGAGATACACGGACTTGCATTGCAGTCGCCGTTCAAGATGGGATATCTCGGCGTCAAGACGGCTGTTGATGTTCTAAAAGGCAAACCTGTAGAAAAGCGCATTGATACCGGTGTGTCGCTGTTAACGATTGAGAATATCGCTCAACCGGAAATGCAACAACTCATTGCTCCGGATATTTCCAGATGGTTGGACTAAGAAGGACGCGTCTCAAACCTCTTTGCCGTATGTTTTGACAAGGTGAAGGATTATCAAGTGTCTTCAGCGACATCACCAATGCGTGGAATGGTTGATCGAAGCAGCGATGGCTCTTTACTTCGGTTGCATGCTGTGCGCAAGGCTTTTGGCCCGGTGCAGGCGCTTGAAAGTGTTGACCTTGAAGTTGGATGTGGTGAAGTGCATGCACTGGTTGGCGAAAACGGCGCCGGCAAAAGTACATTGATGAAAATATTGAGCGGTGCCTGCCATCCTGACGATGGATCCATCATATTTAATGGTGTGCCGTATGTAGCTCGCAATCCGGCGGACGCAAGATTGGCCGGAATCGCCATGATTTATCAAGAACTGACGCTGGCGTTGCATTTAACAGTGGAAGAAAATATTACGCTCGGCATCGAGCACTCTCGTTACGGTCTGTTAAGCAGACAAACACAACGCGTAAAGGATGTATTGGCGCGAATGGGGCACGAAGACTTAGACCCGGATATTCCGGTTGCTGAGCTCAGCATTAACTTGCGTCAGATCGTAGAAATTGCAAGAGCGCTCATGTGTGATGCGCATCTGATCATTATGGACGAACCGACCAGTTCCTTGTCCGCCGAGGATAAGGTCTCTTTATTTCAGACGGTA
>JAFGTH010000213.1 GCA_016934225.1 Lentisphaerota bacterium
GACGTCGCAGCGGAAATAACCTGCCTATTAGCTTTATCTGCAATCAAGAATCAGGACAATGTCGGACTTATTCTATTCAGCGACCGCATCGAAAAATCCGTGCCGCCGCGAAAAGGCCGCACCGCCGCCATGCGCCTAGTGCGCGAAGTGCTGGCCGCAGAAGAAACAAGGCGCGGCACTAATATTGCGGCGGCGCTCCGGTTTCTGAACAATGTCCAAAAGCGGAAAGCTGTTGTTTTTATTGTCTCTGATTTCATGGATAATGCATACGAAAAAGAACTTCGTGTAACCGCCCGCAAGCACGATGTGATATGCTGCCCTATATCCGATCCGCTTGAAATAGAACTGCCCAATGCCGGTTTGGTGGAAGTTCAAGACCCGGAAACCGGACAATTGCTTCTTGTCGACACCAGGTCGGCGCTGTTGCGTTCCAATTTCCAGCATGAAATGGAACAACATAACCAAGCGCTTCAAACGCTTTTTCGAAGGCTCAAAATTGACACTTTAAACTTGTCGACAACTCATTCGTTCGTTGATGCCGTCCGAAAACTCTTCCGACAGCGGCAGGCGCGGGCCGGCAGAGGATAAAGAATTATGAGAATTGCGTCCATTTTCTCTATTTTGTTGTTCGGAACAATTACCGCATTCGGCATGCCAAATGATGCACAAGACAATAACAAGCCGCTAACTCTGACAGTTTCTCCCGGATCTTCTCACCCGGTTGATGTTACAGTCACTTTCGACCCACCAAACGTGCAATTGGGCCGCGATACCCTCTTGACTGTTAAGATAATCGCGCCTTCGGAGATTGATATACAATTGCCGGAGTTAAATGATCGCTTGGAAGGATTCCTGATAGACGGAACATACGACCTGAATAACGTCACCACGGACGGAAAAACCACGTACGAACGGAGAGCAAAACTTACCCCAATAATAGCCGACGAATACAGGCTAGCGCCAATGCCTATTCAGTACGTTGACAAAAGCCGCGCGCCGGCCGTTTCCACTTGGTTCCCAACGCAACCTGTAATTCTTTCGTCAGACAAAATAATAGACGGCCCGGCCCCCGATTCCATTAATGTGCGCGTTGAGCCACGCTGGATCTATCCGTCTTTTAAAAATGTTTTGTTATACATTACCGGCCTGGCGCTTATAATCGGCGTCGTTTCGCTGATTTTGCTACTGCTGTCTCGGCTGAGGCATGACGCACAATTGCGGCGCATGTCGCCACGCGAACGCGCCATGCACGAATTCTCCATTCTGCTCGGAAAACATCTTATCGAGAAAAATCAGGTGAAGCAGTTCTACCTCGAACTGACCATGATTGTTCGCAGCTATATCGAGAATTTACACTCCATTCGAGCGCCGGAACAAACTACACAGGAGTTTTTAAATGCAGTTGCTGACGATCCACGGTTCAGTCCTGAAGTCGTACAACGTCTCAGAGAATTTCTCGAAGCTGCGGATCTCGTTAAATTTGCCGCTTACAAGCCTGAAAAAAAGGCTATAGACAATGCAGTGACCACAGCAAAAAACTATATAGAACTGGATTCGGAAACATTGCTCAACAAACAAAATGGAGCAAACAAAGATGTTTCGGTTCGCTGATCCATATTATTATCTAATGTTGGCGCCGATAGGAATTGCATTCTGGTTTGTGTACAGACGCCGCATCCGAACTGCCATCCCCTACCCAGCCATATTCAGACTGTCGTCAACACATACAACATGGCGAATCAAGGCGGCAACAATACTCCCCGCATTGTATCTGCTGGGCGCTGTGCTTTCCGTGATTGCTCTTGCAAGACCGCAAACCGTATTTTCCAAGATGCGCCGTACAACCGACGCAATTGCCATTAATATGGTTGTTGATGTGTCCGGCTCAATGGAAGCGCTTGATCTATCCCATCAGTCGCCCACCGGCGTTAAGTACAAAACTCGCCTCGATGTCGTTAAAGAAACATTCGCCGACTTCGTGGATAAACGCCCTGATGATTTGATCGGTCTTGTAGTTTTCGGAGGATACGCATCCACATTATGCCCGTTGACTATGGATCATGACGCGCTCAGGCATGTATTGAGCGGTGTGGAGATACCGAAACCAGTATATGACGGCAAAAATCAGGTTATGAATCAGGAAGAATTGCTGACCGCAATCGGCGACGCTTTGACGACGGCATGCGCAAGACTGCAAAATGCCGCTCCTAAATCCAAAATAATTGTACTTCTCAGCGACGGCGAATCAAACACCGGTATTGTGGAACCAACAGCAGCCATAAAGGTTGCAAAGGAACTTGGCATAAAAATTTACACTATTGGCGTAGGCTCGACAGGACGCGCCCCGTTCATGGTTCGGGATCTATTCGGCAGAGAGACCATACAATACGCGCATGTAAATTTGGACGAAAAACTTCTAACCGAAATAGCGTCAGTCACTGGCGGCAAATATTTCAACGTCAATAACTCCAAAGGCTTGGAAGAAGCGCTGGCAAATATAGACACTCTTGAAAAAACCGCCGTCGAAGAAAACATATACAATCAATATAACGAGCTTTTCCATTGGTTTCTCGGTCCAGCCATTGGTCTTATTGTTCTGGCCTCAAGTATCAATGTGGCGCTCGTTAGAAGGATAATTTAGATGCGATTGCAATTTGTGCATATTTGGATTCTATCGCTTGCATGGATAATCCCCCTTGTGGCGGTATGGTGGATCAACGTCGGGCGCGCGACAGGTCGAAACATGGCCGCTTTTGTTTCTCCAATCATGCAAAGAAAACTTATGACTGCTCAATCAACCGCAAGATTTTTCTGGCAAACAGGCCTTGTTCTTTCTGCGCTATTGCTGATGCTCATAGCCGCCGCGCAACCGCAATGGGGCATAAAAGAAGAAATTGTATATCAACGTGGCAGAGATGTCCTTGTAGCCATTGACGTCTCTCGTTCCATGCTCGCTAATGACGTGCATCCAAATCGCTTGAGACGCGCAAAAGCTGATATAATAGACTTGATTAGCGAACTCAAGGGCGATCGCGCAGGCTTGATTGTGTTTCGACATAAGGCATCTCTCTTATGTCCGCTCACCACTGACTACGCATTTCTGCGGCAAACATTGGATTCCATAGACACAGATTCCGCGCCCGCCGGACCAACGGATATCGGCGATGCCATCACTAAGGCGCTTGAATCGTTCGACAATCGCGACAGTTCGCACAAGGCAATCGTTCTTGTGTCCGACGGTGAAGATTTGCAAGAAAACGCATTGAACGCCGCCGAAGAGGCAAAGAAACGCGGAATACCTGTTTTTGCCGTCGGCCTCGGCAGCCGACGCGGGTCGCGAATTCCGGACAGCGAAACACATGGCGGCTTCACTCTATACAAAGGTGACGAAGTAATTTCAAAATTAAACGATGAAGCCCTGGATACAATCGCCAAAATCTCGGGCGGAGTATATATACCTGTGGGCACGGCAAGCACTTCCACAACCACTCTCGGCACTTTGTACCGCAGCTTACAACAACGCGTGGGCGCACAGGATTTCGAAGAAGTACGCTTGCGAAGGCGCGTCGAGCGGTATCAGTTGTTTCTTTTCCCTGCCCTTCTCATATTGCTCGCAGCAGCAACATTCAGTCGCGGCCGATTGCTCACCGGATCCCGTCTGTCAACCAACAACCAAGCTTCAGATAAAAAAACGGAGGCCACAACCGGAAATTTGCGTAATCTTACTCCCCCATCGCAACCGGTCAAAATGCTCAGCATCCTGATTGCAGTGTCGTTTTTGATGAACACGGTCAGCGCCGAAACCAATTCCACTTCAAAGACAAAGTTATCGCCGCAGCCTTCGCAAACACCACCCGGCCGAGCGGGAGCGCGTATAGCGCAAAAGCAATACGCCATGGGAGCATTTGATAAAGCCGCTCAAACATACATGGAGGCCGCCCGTGGTTCGACTGTCAAGTCCCAGAGAGATTTTCGATATAATGCGGCCGTTGCCCTGCTGAAGGCGCAAAAATTCAAGGAGGCGGCCGATATTCTTCAAGCGCTCGTAAATGAAAATCAGCCCAATCAGGGAGATGAATACAGGGCAATGGGACTCGCGCTCTACATGTACGCAATGACATCAACAAATACCGCAGCCGATGGACTCAATGAAGTTGCACACAACATGAGAAAGGCCGGGGAATCGTTCCGTGAAGCGATAACAGCGCATGACGACACGGAGACAAGAGCTAATTTAGCCGCCATAATAGCCAAACTACCGGAAATTGAACAACGAGCAAAAATATCGGCGCTCCTTGCCGAACACGAGAATGCAAACGCGTTCCAGATCGCCGACGTAATGCTGTCCAGACAAAGAGACATCGTAACATCGCTCAAATCCACAATCACGAATGATACTCCTTCCTATGTGTATGACATGGAAGCGCTCGCCGCATCGCAACACGACAACGCCGATCTCTGGATACCTCTAAAAAAGAAACTGCTCGATGCCGTAGCTCAACAACCAAACAGCACTAATCTACAGCAAACGCTCGCATCGGTCGAACAGATGACGGAAATGACGCGCGACAAGATGCTGAACGCATCTGAAAATATGCGCGACCTTGACACCATGGCCTATACCGATGCGTATGATTCGTCCGAAATCATATACGGGTTCTGGAAACACATCGCACCATATGCAGCTTTACTGGAAGAAGATATAACCAGACAATCAAACGCTATTACACATACGCACGCGAATAACTCTTCATCTTTCAAGGAATTGCTCGCCAACCAGGAAGAAGCATTAGCGCTCTCACGCCTGTTTGCAGACAGATTCGCCCAGACAGTCCCGGAAACAAACGCGGCGCCGACAGCAATCTCAACCAACAACACTGAAAACGCAGAACAAATCACAATTGAAGACAGGCGCAAGGTACTCGATCTGTCAACTCAGGCAATCGCCACACAGGAGGACGCTATTCGATTTTTACGCGATTCCAATATTGAAAAAGCGCTTATTGCGGAACGCGACAGTCATGGCATCCTGCTTGAGATCAGAAAATTGTTGCCTAAAGACAAATCAGCTCAGCATGACCAGAACACCGAATCGCAACAGCAACAACAGGAACAAAACAACGAGTCCCGGCAACAACAGGAATTCCAACAAGATGCACAGCAACCACAAGACACGCAGCAACAGGAACCACAGAGCCAGGAGCCAAAGGAAAAACCTCTTCCCGAAGATGTAAAAAAAATGCTTGAGAAAGCGTTACAAAGAGAAAAGGAACACGAGGCCGAGAAGCGCAGGCGAATGAATGTGCCACGTATCCCCAACGAACGCGATTGGTAGAAGACGGATATAAACCGTGCGCAGGTCCAGGATTGTTCAAATTGCCGGATATGGATTAATAATGCAAAAAGTTACGCGAGTTAAATGGTTGCTCTCAATGTCGCTCTGGCTCTGGGCGTACGCATCTATGGCGGATGAGCCTCAGCTTCAAGTGCAGGCAAACCGCAGTCATATCTATCTCGGCGAGTCAATTATACTGACGGTGAAAGTTGAAGGCCTGATGCGCGCACCGGAGCCGGACATCTCAGGAATCCGCTATTGCACAAGCAAGTTGCTGGGCAGTCATTCCGACAGCAGTCTCTCCATCTCATTCGTCAATGGACGACGACAGAAAATCAGCTCTTCTGGCAGAACATTCACTTACGAGATTACTCCTGAACGAGCCGGAATGTTTGTCGCCGGCCCAATTGTCGTGCGCACAAAAGACAAAACACTGACTGCCGCCGGTCCGTCCGTTACGGTATCAGGGGTAGACGAACAAGACTGGGTGTCATTGTCGGTTGAAGCTTCAAAAGATTCCGTGCTTGTTGATGAACCTTTCGATATCACCATGTCCGTGGTAATTCGCCGGCTGGATCGCCCTAACAACAATATTGATCCGCTTGATCCGCACGATCCTCCGAACCTGACAGTCGGCTTCCTCAATCAATCGCCGATTGACGGCCTGGAATCGCCGGACATCAAGAATATACTCCAAAAACTGCTTGTAGGCGAAACTGCCGAAGCCGGTTTTACAGTCAATGATTATACCATTGAAACCAGCCCGATGGATTTAGGAGATTTCTTCTCTTTCGACGGTTTTGATATAATGCGAAGATCGGTAAAAGCAAAATTCATGTTTCAGAAACATGCCGCTGAAAAGAACAGCAAGCCATGTTTCAAGTACTTCATAACACTTCGTTACGTACCTGCAAAAGAAGGCAGCTATACGTTTGGACCAGCCGAGTTCAAAGGCAATATTATCGCTGGAGTTGACGACAAAGGCTATGGAATCCGTCAAAGGATATTTGCAATCGGCCCGGCCGTAACTGTTCGCGTCGTTCCGCCTCCGGAAGAAAACAGGCCGATATCATACATCGGCGCCATCGGTTCACGAATTAATGCGGAAGCCGCTCTCGATTCTCAAACATGCAAAGTCGGCGATCCTCTGACATTAACATTATCAATAGACGGCGACTTTAGAATGGAGAATGTGTTTCCCCCGGCGCTTTCGCAACAACCGGCTTTTTCGCAAAATTTTAGGATCTACGATGACACAGTCCAGTCGCTCCCGTCAAATGACCGGAGAATATTTACTTACACAATACGCCCTACGACGGTCGGTACTTACGAACTACCACCGATTGAACTGTCTTATTTTGATACTAATGCGCGAATGTACAAAACTATCTGCACAGCCCCGATCCCGATTCACGCCAACCCTTCCGAGCAATTGAACACCGATCACATCATCGAAACGCTCACGAACACTGCATTCGATGCGGCAAGCAGAGCAAACGAAACCGACCAATTGACGGCTGCACCAATGCATCCCACACCGGATGGCCACAATAATCAACAATTGTTCGGCAGCCACTACACGTTCTGGCCGATAGTCATCGGCCCAACAGGTTATCTGTTGCTCGCGACAATTCTCTTCATACATAGTCGCGCTCCGCAATTGGCGGTTAATAGACGCCGTCAACGCGCTCTCGGCAAAGCGCTGGCCGCCCTAACCAGATTGGAACGCGCATATGAATCGGGAGAAAATTCGGCATACGAGATGTTCACCATACTCAGACAATACCTGATAGATCGTTTTGACGCGCCAAACGGAGTAACACACTCGGATGC